>JBBRVL010000004.1:0-36168 GCA_038246925.1 Chloroflexia bacterium | reverse complement strand
TAGGCAGAGACTTCCGGCAGCAAGACCCTCCTGCTGCTCCACTACCTGCACCTGCTATGTACTTCTCAGAGACAGGGCACAACCTGAGTGGAACATTCAAGCAGTATTGGGAGACACATGGAGGCTTGTTTGTGCATGGCTACCCCATCGCTGAACCTGCTATGGAGAGGAGCACCAACGGCAAGGAGTACCTGGTGCAGTGGTTCGAGCGGAGCAGGTTCGAGTTGCACCCGGAGAACGCGGGTACACCCTATGAGGTGCTGTTGGGGGTGCTGGGCAGGCAATTATCGGAGAAGAGGGGTTATCCATATGGGTGGTATCCTTCTTACGGGTGGGCCGTTGATTACTCTTGGGTATCTGGCTGGGTAGTTGCACAATACTGCCGTCACCTCGGCCCGTTGGAGGTATACATAGTTTATGAACGTATCAGTCCATATAAGCAATCGACCGGTAAATCGTTAGAGTTGGTATCTGGAACGAGCCGCAAGGCAGCATACGATCTGACAAAGCTTCATGGTTTTCATCATGCTATAATCTTTGGCCGCTTAGCAGGGCCAAGTGATCCTGCTTCCGTTTGCGGAAGAAGAGGATATGTGGTGAACGGTGTTCAATCACACCCTGCACAAGAAGAGCCTGTTGCCCCTAAATAGCAGCAGGCAGCTAGGAACAGAAGGAGTGAGATATGCCAATTAGACTTGTTCGCCTTTGTTTTGTATCAGGGCTTTTCTTGCTTTTGATTCTCGTTGGTGATAATAAACCTGTGACTACCTCTCTAGCTGCACATTCTGTCGAGAACAGCGGAGCGAAGGACTACTCAGGAGATAACTACGGAGGCGCTGATGTAAATGTAATTACCCAGGAAGGTGACTCAGACTTCCCCAAAGTTACGCAGGCAGAAAGCGTTGTTTGGGCTAACGGCAATACGGTCGTCGTCGTGTACAACGACACCAAAGATGCGCCCGCCCCTTACCAGGGCACTGTAATGGGAGTATCCTACTCACTTGATGGCGGCACAACTTTCACCCGAGTGCGTCCCTCTCCTTTCACCGGGCATGGGAACAACTTTGGGGACCCTATCCTCGTCTACAATGCCATACGGCAGGAGTGGTTTGTCGGAGCAATGGTGAGTGGCTGCGATGGAGGAGGCGGCAACGGCTGGGGTCTCGGCCTTTGGACATCATCTGACGGTACTACATGGGTTCCTGGGGCGTGTGCCCATAATAACAACGTGCTCCCCGACCAAGATGCTGGGGATGACCGGCCTTCAATGTGGGTAGACAATAACCCCGGCAGTCCGTATCCTGGGCGAATGTACATCTCCTGGAACGATTTTACGTATACCCCATTTAATCCCGGTATCTCCGTGACCCATTCTGACAATGGAGATGACTGGAGCGCGCCTTCCAGGCTTGAACCCATAGAAGCAAGCAACATACAAATCACAGGCAGCAGAGGCACCGATGGCAGAGTGTTTGTTGTAGGCCTCGATCCTTCTGTAGCAGGAAAGTACCCTTCGTCCAGGAACTATATCTGGCGGTCTACCGATGGTGGAGATAATTGGACCCAACTCAACTTAGGCACAGCAGAGTTTCGCGCCATAACTAGTAAGGTTTGTGGTGCGGCAGGTATTCCGAACGTCTGGAGATACAAAGGTCTTGGACAGCCCGGAGTGGGTCCGAATAACGTGGTCCACTATGCATGGGGTGCGGGCGGAGAGAACCCTGGTGACATAGCAGACATTCTCTACATTCGGTCCACAGACAACGGCAATACGTGGTCGGCACCTAGGAGACTTGACAGCGATGTGCCTAACGAAGACAACAAGGCACAATGGATGCCTTCACTAGCGGTCACGGACCAGGGCGTGGTCTTGGTGAGTTGGTACGACCGTCGCAATGTTGGAAATGGCTACAACTATCAGTTCATGGGACGGCTCTCAACAGACAATGGTCAAACGTGGGGAGCTATCGAGCCTATCAGCGACCCCGGCCCACCTGAATATATACCAGAGCCTATTCAACCTGATGGCATTATTAACCCATGTTTTGGCGGCGACTACAACTACCATACAGCTCAAGGGAACAACATCTACGTAACGTGGACGGATGGGCGACGCAGGCTCCTCAATCAGCAAGGCACACCTGTGCCCCAGATGGATGTCTTCTTTGACAAGGTAACAATAGGAGGGGGACCAACCCCAACGCCTACACCAACACCGTGCTCCAACCCCGGCAACTACACAATAGCATCCTACACTAACGGGAGCATCTACCAGGCGGACACTCTGGTGTTTGGTGGTCCCGGCAGGGCTGCTGTGCCCATCCCCTTCCCTTCAGGGTTCAATTTCACTCTCTATGACCAGACCTTCACAGGCGCTACAGCCTCCACTAATGGAGTGTTGGAGTTCGTGGGCAGTAACACCCGCGAACCCAACATGTCTGACCCTCAAAGCCCCGATTATGAGTGCCTGCACCTGCCTCCTACTGATTTCAGCTACTCTATCATGCCCTACTGGGCACAACTCAACATCAACAACAACCCTAGCGCACCATACCATTGCACTGCCTCCTATCCTTGTGGCATCTATATCTCCACCGAGAGCACACAGAGTGGGCGCATCTTCCACATCATCTGGAAGGCTTGCCAACTGGGAGTGCAAGCTGCTAAAACCAAGCCAGGCGGTGAAATCCCCTACTGTGGGCAGGACAACAGCGCATACATACAGTTCGAGGTAAAGCTGTATGAAGGACGGTCTTACTTCGAAACCAGCTATGGAGCGGGAGACACGAACAGCTTCCAGGGTAGAGAAGCTGTAATAGGCGTGCAGAAGCCTGATGGGGGTAAGTATACCTTCTTCTCGTGTGATGTGGATTTCGGCGCAACCAATAGATTGACCTTTACCCTCTGTTCGTTGCCTCCAACGCCCACTAACACACCCACGCGCACACCTACCCGCACCATGACGCCAACTAACATCCCCACACCCACACCATGCCCCAACCCTGAACTGTGCGGGCAATTCGCCGATGTGCCCCAAAACTACGAGTTTTATCCCTACATACAGTGCCTCTCCTGCCGCTCTATTGTGGGTGGCTATCCATGCGGAGGGCCAGGTGAGCGGTGCGAGTGCGGGGATCTGCCATACTTCAGGCCATCGGCAAACGTAACCCGAGGGCAAATCTCACAGATGACCTCCAGGGCCGCGGGCTTCGTAGAGCCGCCGGGTCCTCAGATTTTTGAAGACGTACCGCCCGCCAACGACTTCTACGAAGATATAAACAGGCTGGCAAACAGGGGCATCGTCACGGGCTACCCGTGTAACCCCGGAGGCGCGTCCGAGCCATGCGTGCCGCCTGAGAACCGTCCATACTTCCGTCCCAACACGCCAGCCACCAGAGGGCAGATAGCTAAGATAGTGTCAGGTGCGGCGGGCTACAACGAGGATCCCACCACTCAGACGTTTGAGGACGTGCCCTCATGGAGTGACTTCTACAAACCTATAGAAAGGCTGGCCGCTCGTGGTATAGCAAACGGCTACCCATGCACGCTCGGAGGCACGACCGAGCCATGCGTGCCACCCAACAATAGACCCTACTTCAGGCCAGGCAACAACGCCACACGCGGCCAGGCTTCCAAAATGGTGTCGAGGACCTTCTATCCAGAGTGCAACCCTCCTAACCCTCCTGCTAAACCGGGTAGCAAACCTGTGATCCCGGCCACGATCCCAGCCACAGTCCCGCCAGCGACAAATACGCCAGCGAGCACACCTATGAACACGCCCGCAAGTACGCCAACGAATACACCGCTGCATATACCATCGCCCTGGCCTACCGTGCCATTACCTATCCCAACGGGTGTCTATATACCGACCATACCACCCATATCCACCGTACCGGGCACAATACCTGTATCCTCGGTTGTGCCCTCAGGGACCGTTCTCTCGCCCTAGAACCGCCAGCCCCACATCGGATAAGTCCAAATCAGCAGTTCCTGTTCAACTGCTGATTTGGACGCGCCTATTGAAGCCGGAAGTCCATTCAACAGATACATGGCCCAACTCTTGCTTTAACTTCTACAAAGGTATACCTGAACCGGCAAGTCGTTGTAACCCCTTGCCGGATTGGATTACACGAAACCATGAGCAAGATATTAATAGTTGATGACGAACCGACCATCGTAGAGTTGCTCGAAGAGCACCTACGCAGCGAAGGGCACTCGACTTCTCACGCCTATTCGGGAGAAGAAGCCCTGCAGGTGCTCCAACAGAGTACCCCTGACCTGGTGATTCTCGATCTGATGCTCCCAGGCATGGACGGCTACGAGGTCTGCCGCTTGATGCAGCAAGACCCACGCACCAACCACATCCCGGTAATCATGCTCACCGCCCGCAGCGCAGTCCCCAATAAGGTGCTTGGTTACCAGCGCGGGGCGGATGATTATGTAGTCAAGCCGTTCGACCCAGAAGAGCTAAGCGTCAGGGTGCGCGCTCAACTGCACCATCTCTACCACGAGACCGTTTCCGAGCTAACAGGACTCCCCGGTACACAGGTAATCGAGGAAAAGATACGCGAGCGTACCGCCGACTCGTCCACGCCCTGGTCGATCATCTATGTAGACGTGGCGAACTTCACCACATATAACGAGTCGTACTCGTTCCTCGAAGGGGATGAGATGATCAAGCTCGTCGCGGAAGCGCTAACACAAGCGGCGCAGGAAGCGGGCGCTCCTGATGCGTTTATCGGGCACGTAGGTGGCGATAAGTTCGTCGTTATAACTGAACCCCATTACGTAGAGGCTATCACCGCTAAGGCGCAAGAAATCTTCGCCGAGGGGAGCGGACATTTCTACTCGACAGGCGACCGCGAGCAGGGCTTCATCGCTACGGTGAACCGCCAGGGTCTCCTGGCTCACGTCGACCTGTGCCGCCTTGATTATGACGTCGTCAACAGCGAAGAATACGGAGTCGTCTGATCGGTTAGCATCACGCACACAATTCAACAGATAAAGAGAAGGAGCAGCCTACCGGCTGCTCCTTCCGCATATCAGGCGATCAATATCCTGAAGCTAGCTCACCCTAGCGTTCATCAAGCCGACGGCGAACTCAAGCTGCTTGGCCTCTTCGGCTTCCAGTATGCATTGTAAGCTGCGAAGCGCCCTGTATTGAAGTGCGCGAATTGCCCCTTCTTTCTTATTCATCATCTGCGCGATTTCCATGTTCTCATAACCCTCGATGAACTTAAGGGCGATAACCTGGCGCTGCTCGCCGGTAAGATGGCTGAAGGCCTCGCGCAATTCCGCGGCGTCGAGCATTTGCCGTAGCATGTTGTCAGGGGCGATAAGCTCACTGGAAGCTGCCGATACATCACTGATGGGGAGGGTCTCACGACGCGTGCGGTAGTGGTCGACTACGATATTATGAGCTAGCTTGTATAGCCAGGAGGAAAACGGATAGCCGCACCACGTGTAGCGGCCAATCGCCTCCCATGCTTTGAGGAAAACCTGCTCGCACAGATCCTCGGCATCTGGGGCATTGCCGACCTTATAGTAGATATACTTGTAAATCTTGTCCACGTAAGCGTTATACAACTCTGCAAACGCCGCCTGGTCGTGCGTCGATGCGCGCTGGGCTAACTCCGCCTCATTGCATAGCATACAACCACCCTCCCTGACTATCTAAGCTCTGCTCTTCACACACCTTTTTGCAAGATATATGCCATCACCTGGCACACTCCTTGCGCGGTGGCAATATCACTTGTATAATGGTCAAGCGTCGTGTGCGTGATTTGCGTGATTATTGTACATTGCGCGAGATTATGCAAGCGCCAGGAGGAGATAATTGGACCAAAACATGCAGATGCACGTGGTCCCCGAACAGTCTATGAGGGTGTCACCTACCCTCATCATGGTCAACCAATTACTCGCTCTTTCCTCCCTGGAGCTACAGCATGTTGTGCGGACAGAGCTTGACGAAAACCCCGCTCTGGAAAGCGTTGAAAGCACCACATGCACCTCCTGCGGCGCGGGCACGACCAGCCGCTATTGCCCTGTCTGCATGCAGGCTGTTATCCCATCTTCCAGCAACGACCGCAGCCGCCAGGCTGAAAAGACCCTTACAGGCAACGGCGCGGACGACGACTACGAGTTCGAGGACTACAGGCCCAAAGGCAGCCTTGCCCTCTCGGACGATGAGGACTTTGACCCCCTGACTCTCGTCGCCAGTGAAGCGACAATGACCGAGCAGCTTCTGAGCGATATGGCTGTCTCGCTCCCGGCGGAAGATCACGCCATCGGCAATTATCTTGTCGGCAATCTGGACGAGCAGGGCTTTCTCCGGTGTACAACCGCCACCGCGGCCAGGCAGTTAGAAGTCGATGAAGCGAGAGTGGAGCGCGTACTACGGGTATTGCAACACGTTGGCCCGGTCGGCGTTGGAGCGCGAGACCTACGAGAGTGCCTTCTGATACAGCTTGATGAAATAGTCGAGAGCGAAGAGGTCGAGGTAGCGCCATATGTGCGCGAGATAGTTACCAACTACCTGACAGAGCTAGGTGAGCATAAGTATACGATCATTGCCCAGGCGCTCAATATCTCTTACGAGCAGGTTGTTGAAGTGCGCGACTTCATCAAGAATTATATGCAACCTAGACCGCTCGATGATGCGCCGAAAGGACGCTCGTGGAGGTCACCTTCCCCGACGCGCTTCGTAATACCGGACGTGATAATTCACCTGCGCGACGGGATTCTTGAGCCTGAGGTGGTCGAGACTTACCGGTTCAGCCTGCGCATCAACCCTCTTTACCATAAGCTGGCTACAGACGCAGCTCCGACGCGCGCGACGATGTCGGACGGTGAGCGCGATCATATCCGCCGGTATGTCAACCGCTCAAAGCTTTTTATCTCAAATATCAACCAGCGCCGCGAAACGATGCGACGCATTACTGAATGCCTTATCCAGGTGCAGGAGGATTACATTCGGTACGGCGTCCGCCACTTGAGGCCACTCACCAGGGCACAGGTGGCCCAGTACCTCGGAATACACGAGAGCACAGTTAGCCGCGCAACCGCCAGCAAATACGTGATGCTCCCGAGCAAGACGGTCATACCATTCAGCGATTTCTTCTCTGCTTCACTATCTGCTAAGGACGTAATCAAAGAGATAATTACGAAGGAAACACACCCCATTACCGATAAAGAAATAGTCACCCGCCTACGCGACCAGGGCATCCGCGTCGCCCGCCGCACGGTCACGAAGTACCGCAACCAGCTAGGCATTCTACCTTCGACTTTCCGTTGATAAGCTATCCAGCCAGCCCTACCCCCTGACATTGCGGGCAAAGGCGCGAGTCGACAGCCACGATACGGCTCCCACCCAATTCTTCCGTAAGCTGGACGGAAAGTCTGTGTATCTCAGGGCCTTCTGACATGGTATCCACCCTGTTGGCAAAATTAGTGCCAGGGCCGGTTCTCTGGTCGACATAGATGCGGTACAAGGAAGAGGCCACCTGTACGCGATTCCGCCCTGTGGTTGCATTCGAATGTTATAATGGAACAAGCGTTCAGTACGACTTGGCGAGGAGGATCAGATGAGCGGCGGATATGAATTGTCACAGCAAACTAAAGATGAGTTCGTGGGCGTGTCGCATGGCGACCTTAAGAGATTCAAGGAACTTCTGAGCAAATACCCAGTTCTGGCGACTGTGACCGCTTCGTGGGGTGAGACCCCTATCGAGGCAGCGGCGCAAATGGTGCAGCGCGAAATGATAGAGATGCTATTGGACGCAGGTGCGCCGCTGGACATTTGCACGGCTGCCGTTATGGGGATGGAAGACCTCGTCATGGCAATGCTCGAAGACGACCCTGCCTTAAAGGATGCTACCGGCGCTCACGGTATTCCGGTGATGTACTTTCCGGTTGTTGGGGGTTACCAATCTATAGCTGAGGTGCTATTTTCCGCCGGTGCAGACGTAAACGCAGGTGAGGGTGGCAACGCCCCGCTACACGGCGCAGCCATGTTTGGTAGGACGCAGATGGCTAAGTGGCTAATTTCGAATGGCGCTAATGTAAATGGCGCTGATTATGAAGGTAAAACCCCGCTCAGAATAGCACTCGCGCACGGGGATGACCAAATGGCCGAGCTCCTCCGCGAACATGGCGGCGTTGAGCACGTTGAAGAGAATGCAGACGCCGTAGCGCCGTAACCGGCAAGTAACAGGCTGGTTGGTCCATTCAATGAACGGATGTGGAAAAGATGCCGGATGACCCATTGACAGGTCCATGTAATGAACATATAATCGAAGTGTTCAGGAGTTGTAGGTTGCAAGACCGAAGGCTCTTGGACCAAAACAGAAACCCGGATAGTCGTTCGCGATTGTCTGGGTTTTCTGTTTTCTCAAGGTCCACAACCTGGCGTGTAGTGTCTACTTCACTGCCGGGGTCTCTATCTTGACGACCTTGTTGTACTCGCTCAGGCTGATGGTTCTCATGATGTCGGACGGCTCGCCGGTCAAGAGTGGCCCTCGTATTTCCACCTTGCGAAGTAGAAAGTCATCCGTCCCGATCCAGAGAGTCGTATCCAGATCGCCCTGAGCAGTAACTTCCGAACTAAGTGATTTCAGGGCAGAGGCCGGTACGCTACCTTTGAGCTTGTAGCTGTTGACACCTCCCAGACTCTCTGTGCCCGCCGTCGCCAGGTTCTTGACGCCTGCCAGAATATCAGAAATGCCCTTGCTGGGGTCGAAAAATTGGGCCACGTTGAACGCAGGCGACATCACGCCCCACTTACCCGATGCCGGATCGGTCATGTACTGGCTCTTACCATCGACCACCACCTTTACGTTGATTGGCAGCCCACTAAAGAGCGCATTAAGATCACCCGCCAGTTTATCCGGCTTTACCACGTCGCCTTCGGCCCTGCTGATAAAGATTCCTGCCGGTGGCTTGTCCGGCTTATCTGACTCCAGAATAAAATGAAACGAATTTGCCGCCTGGATAGCTGGGACCGCCTTCTCGATGATCTTCTCTGGTGGTAACTTCTCAGCCTCCCCACACCCGCTCGCCAACACCACAAGAAGAGCAGCCGACAAAACAGCCGCCCCTTTCAAGGTTGTTCCTGCATAAGACATGGCATCCTCCCCAACGAGACAACTAACTTCTACTAAGAATAGCACAGGATGGCGCGTAGAAGTTAGTTGTGAGCAATGCAGGTTCAGGATGTGGTCATTGTCGGGAACACATCAATGTAGGGGCATGAGCGTAGGGGCGAACCTTGTGTTCGCCCTGTCTTGAATACACATAACCGAACCAGGCGAACACAAGGTTCGCCTCTACGTCTACGGACATCTGCCTCTTACCTGTCCCCCGACGGCGAGAATGACCACATCCTGAATGCCTCTTTCGCCACGAGAAATCGTATCCGGCCGGCAATTAGGGTCAATGTGGAAAGATCAGGATAAATACCGGCTTGGTGATATAATTGCCTCCCAACACATTCGACAAGGCGCGACACACAGTGTCTAATGGCGAGGTATACAAGAATGAGTAACAACACAGAGAATGAACAGGCAAGCACTATGGTCGCTGAACGGCCAGGCGATGAGCTTCCTACGAACCGTCTTACCGGGCGACTTGAGCCGGATGATCAGGCAGTAAGAACCGGCGAGGTTGACTGGGTCTCTAGCTTGGCGACTACCACCTTCACAGAAACGCTTGACGAAGAGACTCCGAGCAGATGGGAGCCATCCGGTATGGCACAGCATACCGCCGCCCCTAAGATGGTGCCAACAATAGGCGCACGTCTCAGCGGAGGCTTGAAGAAGAGCTTTATTGTGGTTGCCGTAGCTGTCCTGTCAATTGGCGCTATCGGAACTGCTGCGTACGGACTGGCCTCAACGGAGTGGTTCGCCGGGATTCTTGAGCCGCAACCTGCATCGCCTACGCAGAGCCAGCAGGAACCACCACAAGCTTCGGGAGAATCACAACAGGCGCAACAGCCCTCACTCCCCGATGTAGCGCAAGGAGGAGACTTGCCGGTCATCGAGGCCCCGCTCAGTGGCAGTGCAACGGAACTCCGTGACAGAGGGATCGCCCAATACAAGAAGGGCAACATAGAGGAAGCCATCAGGTTGCTCGAAGGCTCAATCTACCTGAATGGAAAAGACGCGATAAGTTACCACCAGCTTGGCCTTGCCTATCTCGTAGCTCCCAAGCGCGACCACGCGCTCGAAGATGCCGAAATGGCTTTCCGCAGTGCAGCTTCACTACAGCCCGACTGGGCCGCGCCTCAGCAGGGGCTTGCCGAAAGCCTTATTCGCCGTAACTTCTACAAGGAAGCTGTGACCCCTGCCCTGGAAGCTACACGTTTGGACCCCACGCTCGGTGAAGCCTGGATGACATTAGGGCGAGCCTACCACGGCAGCGGCCAGGAAGCCGAGGCGACACGCGCCTTCGCCGAAGCCGCACGCAACTCACCTCCCCCACTTGTCCAGCCGTAACCCACTATATCTTCTTCATTGTCCATTATTAGGTAGCTGAACTTGCGTCCGGTTTCTAATACAACTGGGGACTGAACATTGGATTCAGTCCCCAGTCATGCCTGCTTCCTCCCCTATCGAAAATGGTTATTCTCTTACATATATGGTCTGACGTAAGTTACATACGAAGACCGATGGCCTATTTAATGCGAACAGATATACTATTTTGAGACCAAAAGCAGATATAAGGAGGCATGATGATAGAGAGAGCTGAGGGTAAACAAGACGACACACAATCGAGTGCTGAACGCGCAAATTTCCTGACGATACTGAGAAACCGTAACTTCCGTAACCTCTGGCTCGGCCAGGTAATCTCCCAGATGGGAGATTACTTCGCGTTCCTTGCGATCCTGGTCGTCGTAGGTAGCTTTTCACAAGATATCGGCGAGACCACACAGCAAGTGTCGGGCGTGATGATTGCCACCGCCTTGCCGCGCCTCCTATTCGGCGTGCTGGCGGGCGTGTTCGTAGACAGGTGGGACCGCCGCCTCACCATGCTTGCATCGGACCTGATACGCCCCGCGCTTACCCTCGCCATGATCCCGGCTTTCATGTCGAAGAACCTGTTGCTAATGTATGTCCTCTCCTTTCTCTTGTCCGCTGTGGGCACCTTCTTCAACCCCGCCAAGGGGGCGCTCATCCCAAAGATGGTGCCGTCTGAGCACTTGACGGCCGCCAACGCCCTCTCGCAAACCTCCATGACGATGGCCTTTGTGGTGGGTCCAGCGCTTGCGGGGGCCACATTCTTCTTGCTTGGAGCAGGAAATGAATGGGTAGCCTTTGTCCTTGATGCAGGGTCCTACCTGGTTTCCGCAGTTGCCATTTGGATGATCCGGATGCCTAAAGAAGCCACTCAGCCGGCCTCCGAGACGCCAACGGAAGGCAGCGCGTTGGGTCGGGTCGGCAAAGAGCTTGTGGTTGGCCTAAAGGCGCTGGCGTTCAACAGGGTAATAGCAACCCTGTCGGTAGTCTTCGGCGTAACAATGCTTGGCATCGGCGCGCTCAACGTCCTCTGGGTATCATTCCTCAAGTCGGAGTTCGGCATTACAAACTCTGCAGAACTGGGGTGGCGATTTGCGGTGATAGACATCGCCTTCTTCAGCGGGATGGTACTTGCAAGCGTGGCGGTAGGCAACTTTATGTCGAACCGCCCGCCCAAAGATTTCATCGTCTGGGGTTTGATTATCGCGGGGGCCGTCACGCTCCCACTCGGCTACCTCCCTGACTATTGGCTGATAGTAGCAGCCATGTTCGTGGTAGGGGTAGCCGTAGCCCCCATCAACACCGGCGTGATGACCCTCATGCAGATATCCGTGCCCAACCACCAGCTTGGGCGTGTTGGAGGCGGCATCGGCACCGTAAGCGAGACCGCTAGCCTTAGCTCGATGGGCCTGGCGGGACTGCTCGGCTCGCTGATCGGTATCCCACTCGTCTTCCTTATCGCGGGAGTGATGTGTATATTGGGTGGCACTGTGGCCCTCTTGGGTCTGCCGTCCATTACACTCAAGGACGCACCTCAGGAGGAAGATACCTCGTCCACGCTTGAAGCCGATACTCCCATGGCCCAGGTGGCGTAACTTAACCGGCATCACAAGCAACAGGAGCCATCCCAGGATTTGGGATGGCTCCTGTTTTTAAGGGCCATAAGATAGCTCACGACTAGATTAGTCCACAAACAACGGCACGATCTGGAAAGCAATCACATCCACCAGGCCCTTATCGGTAAGCTTTAGCTCCGGGATGACCGGCAGGGCAAGGAAGGCCATCGCCATATAGGGATTATCGAGAGGGCATCCGAGCGAGCGTGCCGCCTCAAGCAACTGAGCCATCGCGTCGTGCACCACGCCAAGTGGCTCGCCCGACATGAGACCCGCCACAGGCAGAGGCAATTGTGCCAGCACCACCCCTTCATTCACCGCGCAGACGCCGCCCCTCATCTGTGCAACGGTTTGTACCGCGAGCAGCATATCGGCGTCCGACGCACCTACAACCACCACGTTGTGCGAGTCGTGGGCGACACTGGAAGCAAGCGCGCCCCCCCGCAAACCGAATCCCTTCAGCAGTCCGAGGCCAATGTTGCCTGTACTACTGTGTCGCTCCACCACCGCTATCTTCAGAAGGTCATGCTCAGGCGATGCTACCACATGACCCCCTACCACGACCAGTTCCACTATAGTTGCTTTTGTTACAATCTGCCCTGGTATAACCTGGATGGCGCGCGCTTTTGTCCCGGTTGCCGCTATACGGAAGGAGGACTCGCTCAAACCTGGCGTCAAAACATGGTTCGCCGGAGGGCGCGTCTGGTTCGTCTGTCTTTGTAGTAGTTTCCCCTCCTCGGCAACGAGCTTCCCACCCGCGAAGGTGCGAGAAACGCGCAAATCGTAGGGGTCGGAGAAGGTGACGAGGTCTGCATGATAGCCAGGCGCTACGGCTCCGAGGTCATGCAGACCGTAGTGTCTAGCTGTGTTGATGGTAGCCATCTGGATAGCAAGTAACGGATCGAGGCCTGAGGCGACTGCTCGCCTGATAATGTGGTCAATATGGCCCTCTTGCTGAAGTTCGGCGGGCTGTTTATCGTCGGTTGCCCACGAGCAGAAGCGGGCGGTGCGCTCGTTCACAATAGGCAACAGCGCATCGAGGTTCTTCGCGGTGGAGCCTTCACGTATCAACACCTGGAGGCCGGAGCGCAGCTTTTCCAGCGCCTCATCAGCAGATACACTCTCGTGGTCAGAGGATATACCCGCCGCGATGTAAGCCTGTAGTGACCTGCCTCGAACCAGCGGCGCGTGTCCGTCCACTCTCATCCGGTGCTCATGGCCCATAGCCGCCTTCTCGAACATATCGGGCAAGGCGCAAATGACACCTGGATAGTTCATCATCTCGGCTACACCCAATACGCGCGACTCCTCTATAAGCGTGGACAGATCAGAAGCATTCAACCGCGCACCGGACGTCTCCATATCGGTCGCCGGGACGCACGACGATAGCATCACAAATACCCGCAGAGCCAGCCCTTCGCTCGCATCAAGCATATAACGAATACCATCGAGGCCGTGCACGTTCGCTATCTCATGCGGGTCACTCACGATGGCGGTGGTGCCGTGCGGAAGGACAGCATTAGCATATTCGGCGGGCACAAGCAGGCTGCTCTCTACATGCACGTGCGCATCCATGAAGCCGGGCGCGAGGTAATCACCTGCAATGTCCATCGTTTCCCCTCCCCGATACTCCCCCGGCGTCCTACTTACTCCGGCGATCCGCCCTGAGAAGATGGCAACCTCCGCCGGGTAGACCTCTCCCGACAACACATTCAGCAGCCGGCCCCCGGTAATCACCAGGTCAGCAGGGGTTTCGCCACGGGCCACTTCAAGCAGAGAGCGCATCTGGCCCTCGTCCATTTCGAATGCTTTGAACATACTTATTTACTCCGACTTTTATTGATTACAACGTGAACATAGGGCTAACTTATCTAAATTGAGCGTGACAAGTACAGAGCCTATCCGATAGCATACCACTCCCCTTTGTCATTCTGAACGTAGTGAAGAATCCGTCTCCCCAGCACAGACTCCCCCGTAGTGATTCTTCACTTCGTTCAGAATGACAATATCAGCTTGATTCGTTTCTCTTGTAGAGGACCTCTCAATTTAGATGCATTTGCTTTGTACATGGTGACAACTTGGCTTTATCCACAACACATCCTGTTGTACAATAGCTCAAGCCCCAGAGGATAGTTCAATATGATACCATTCGCCAAGCCGGAGGAAGTGTGAACCTTTCAACTCCAATCAGGATAGATGCCCCGTTCGAGCCGCTTGTCAGGCGTATCGTGGAGGAGGCGACCGTCGAGAACGACCGCATCCTCAAGATCGACCACTTTCTCAACCACCGTATTGAACCCCGGTTCATGTCAGCCATGGGCGACGCGCTGGCCGAGCGCATCAGCCAGTTTGAGCCTGATCTTCTGCTTACGGCAGAAGCGAGTGGAATAGCGCCCGCGCTTGCTACCGCTTACGCCCTCGACATTCCCCTTGTCTATGCCAAGAAATACTCTCCTGTAGTTGAGCCTCCCGCCCTCTCACGCATAGTACCGTCGCCCACGAAAGGCGGCGAGACACGCCTGGTCGTCGCGGCGCGTTACCTGCAACCGGGAATGCGCGTTGCCCTCATAGATGACTTCCTGGCAAACGGCAAGACAGCCGTTGCGCTCGCTGAGATCGTTTGCGACGCGGGCGCGATAACAGTGGTGGCAGGCTTCCTGGTAGAAAAGCTCTTCCAGAATGGTCGTGCCGGCCTGGAACGGCTGGGCATCCCGGTCGCAACCCTCGCCCAGGTGCGCCGCCTTGAGCAGGGCCGCGTTATCATGGCGGGAGACTAGGGCGTATCTGCGAACTGGGTCGGGCAGAAGGCAGAAGGCGGGTACCCTCTGGGTGATGCTGATTCGTGCTTGCAATACCACTAGACGATGCCAGCGAGACGCTGGCGGTACGAGTTTGCAGATATGCCCTAGCACTACTCCTATCATAGGTATTCATACGCCGGCAGCGTCAGGAACTCCACGAAATCATCAGCAAGCACAAGGCGGTCCAGGATTTCGGCAGATTCATTAAGCCTTCCGCCATCCGCTGAGCCGAGTGTAGCAAGCTCCTCCTCGCGTATGAGCCGGTAGAGCTGCGCGTCTACCCTCCGGCCATCATCCATAGTAGCCTCATGCCGTATCCATTGCCAGAGTTGAGCGCGTGAAATCTCGGCGGTGGCGGCATCCTCCATCAGATTGTTGATCGCGGCAGCACCGTTCCCATTTAGCCAGGAAGCAATGTACTGGAGGGCAACGCTGATGTTCAGTCGCACTCCTGCCTCCGTTATCTTCCCGCCTTCTATTCTCAACTCGACCAGGTCACCCGGCTTGATACTCACATCTTCCCGCAACACGTCCTTCTGGTGCGGCTTCTCTCCGAGCACTTGTTGAAATATGCCACCCGCCAAAGGCACTAGATCAGGGTGGGCCACCCACGTTCCATCGAAGCCGTCTCCCGCTTCGCGCTCCTTGTCCTCTCTCACCCTTGCGAAAGCCGTTTCGTTCACCTTAGCGTCTTTTCGGCTTGGGATGAAAGCCGCCATCCCGCCAATCGCATGCGCGCCCCGGCGGTGGCAGGTCTTCACCAGCAATTGAGCGTAAGAGCGCATAAAGGGTACGGTCATAACGATTTGAGCGCGGTCGGGAAGAACAAGATCGGGTCGGTCGCGGAACTTTTTTATGATGCTAAAAATATAGTCCCACCGGCCCGCATTCAACCCGGCGGCGTGCTCTCTCAATTCATACAATATCTCGTCCATCTCGAAGGCTGCCAGGATCGTCTCTACCAACACGGTCGCCTTGATGCTACCTGAAGGGATATGTAGCTGCTTCTCCGCGAAGTTGAATACATCATTCCAGAGCCGCGCCTCTATGTGGCTTTCCAACTTCGGAAGGTAAAGGTACGGCCCACTGCCTCGCTGAAGTAATTCGTGAGCATTATGATAGAGATACAGGCCGAAATCGAACAGGCTGGCGGGGACCGGCTCACCCTCAAACAGCGCGTGCTTTTCCTCCAGGTGCCAACCCCTGGGCCTTACGAGCAGCAAAGCGGTCTTGTCATTGAGACGGTAGCTTTTGCCCTCAGGGCTGTCAAACTGTAAAGTACGCCGCACTGCATCGAACAAGTTGAGCTGCGCCTGCACCACGTTGTCCCAGGTGGGCGACAGAGAATCCTCAAGGTCGGCCATAAAGACGTCAGCCCCCGAGTTGAGAGCGTTGATCATCATCTTGCGCTCGGCGGGGCCTGTTATCTCCACACGGCGGCGCTGCAGGTCGTCCGGTATTGGAGCAACCCTCCAATCGTCTCTCCTTATCTCTTCAGTTTCATGCAGAAAATTGGGCATCCGACCGGCATCGATTTCCGCCTGCCTCTCTATTCTGGACTTGAGGATGCTATCACGACCTCTGGAAAATTGCTCGACAAGGGAGGCCACGAAGCGTAACGCGTCATCGCTCAACACTTTTTCGTATTCAGATTGAAGTGGAGCAGTAAGCTCTATAGTGGGCATGGAACTCCTATAGATGTTCCGAGAAATTGGGATTGGTACATCGTAAACCTAAGCCGCCTGCTCGTCAAGACCCTCTAAAGATAATGCACAGTCAAACGAAGCGGACCAACCATACTTTGTCATTCTTCACTTCGTTTAGAATCACTATGGGAGAGTCTGTTCTAGAGAGACGGATTCTTCACTTCGTTCAGAATGACAATATAAACTTGGTACGTTTGCCTTAAATCTTGCAACCGGGGCTCCACAGCGCCTTAATTTGCTCTTGACTGCCACGAACGCGGCCTGTAGTATAACCTGGTCAGATTAGGGGAGGAATACTTCGTGGCTACGCTTCTCATCAAGAACGCAGATTTTGTCGTCTCGATGGACGACGCGAATAACGAATGGAACGGTGCGGGCATATTTGCATCGGACGGCGTGATCACTCACGTAGGTTCGACCTCCGAGTTTCCCCAGACCGCCGACGAGATAATTGATGCTCATGGCATGTTGATTATGCCGGGCATGGTGAACACGCACCACCATTTCTTCCAGACTCTCACCCGCAACCTACCCGCCGCCCAGAACGCAAACCTTTTCGACTGGCTGGTGACCCACTACCCCATCTGGGCACGACTCACACCCGAAGCGATTTATATCAGCAGCAAGATAGCTATCGCCGAGCTTCTCCTGTCAGGCTGCACCACCACGAGCGACCACACCTACATCTGGCCCAACGGAGCGCGCATAGATGACCAGATCGAGGCGGCCACTGAAATGGGCATCCGTTTTCACGCGGCGCGAGGGTCGATGTCGGTTGGAGAATCTCTGGGAGGCTTGCCACCAGATAGCGTCGTAGAGGACGAAGCCTCAATCTTGCGCGACTCCAGGCGCGTCATCGAGCAGTATCACGATGCTCGGCGGCATGCCATGTTGCGCATCGTGCTGGCCCCCTGCTCTCCTTTCTCGGTGTCACCCGACCTGATGCGAGCAAGCATTGCACTTGCTCGTTCCTACGGTGTGCATTCTCATACCCACCTTGCAGAGACACTAGACGAGGAAGATTACTGCCGCCAGACATTTGGACGCACACCCGTAGAACTTGCGGAAGAATTAGGTTGGATCGGGGCTGATGTCTGGCACGCACATATGGTACACCCTCATGCCGAGGAAATAGGCAGGTTAGGCAAGAATCGCACGGGGGTCACACACTGCCCAACGTCTAATATGCGTCTCGCATCGGGAATAGCGCCTGTGCTCGCATTGCAGGCGGCGGGAGCGCGGGTGGGCATCGGCGTCGACGGCTCGGCCTCAAACGACGGGTCGCACATGCTTGGGGAGGCACGGCAGGCGCTACTGCTCCAGAGAGTAGGTAACGGCCCCAATGCGCTCACCGCCCGTCAAGCCTTACGAATGGCAACCAGAGGCGGCGCGGAAGTGCTGGGGCGTGACGATGTAGGCTACCTTGCCCCAGGAATGTCAGCCGACTTCGTTGGCTACAGGCTTGATACGCTCGGCCTGGCGGGAGGGGCCGTGCATGATCCACTGGCATCACTCATATTCTGCCAGCCCCCGAACGTTGATCTTAGCGTGATCAACGGCAGAACACGCGTGCAGGAAGGGAGATTGCTGAACGTTGATATGCCTCTGCTTATCGAAAAGCATAATGAGATAGCACGGGCGCTCATGCCTGGGGAGTTGCGATAAGGCGCTCTTCATCCGCTATGTCTAACAACGTCTTTCCAAATCCTCCACTGACATCTAAAATAACCTATAGGCCCACTGCAAGTCATGCAACCAAGCATCATAGTTGAGCCAAGTAAGTGAGATAGCTGCAAGCAGCATCATTGCCCTAAGAAACCATTTAGCCGATTGGCTCTTTGCTTTGGAAGCGAGCACAATCATTCCGATAACGAAAAGTATATATAGTGAATCCAGAACCGTCAGAGCAGTCCAAGCCTTCGCATTGTCACTCCACTCGGAGGCGGCGATTGCTAGTGCATGTGTCCAGTCGATGAAGGCCCAGTAACAACCACACAATGTAAACAATGTGTAGATGGCCCAACCGCTAATCTGTCCAAGTCTGGTCAATCTGAGTGCCTTGCCATCGTCACTTCCTTTTGCAATGTATAGTTAACTGCAAATTTGCTGTGGTCATGACATATTCTAATTCACCTTAGCGTTTTCAAAAGGAACTCTAAGACCGGTCTTCTCTAAAGTAAGGCAGCCCAAGTGCAGCCGGTGCGCCGATACGCCTGCGCGCCGTTTCGCGGGTAGCGATGACAAGCACGAGTATCGTGAAGATATAGGGCAACATGCTCAGGAAGAAGGGCGAGAGGGCAGCGCCTGTGCCCTGCAAGCGAAATTGGAGCGCTTCAACGCCGCCGAAAAGGTACGCGCCGATAGCGGCACGGGCCGGGTTCCAGGTGGCGAAGATGACAAGGGCAATGGCAATCCAACCGCGCCCGGCTGTCATGTTCTCCGCCCAACCGGGATTGTAGGCTATCGAGATATAGGCACCGCCCAATCCCGCGAGCACTCCACCAAGAAAGACGTACAGGTAGCGAAGCCCGACCACACTCAGTCCCATCGCATCCGTGGTGGCAGGGCTTTCTCCGACCGCCCGCAGGTTCAGACCGGGCCGAGTGCGAAAGAGAAGGAACCACAGAAAGGGCACCAGTAGATATGTGCCGTAGGTAAGCAAATCCTGTCTGAATAGAATCGGACCTAGCAACGGGATGTCACCCAGCAGCGGGATAGAAAACCGCGTAAACGAAGCGGACGGTGGCTGGCCGACCAGAGGTTGCCCCAGGAACGCCGACAAGCCGCTCCCGAATAGCGTCAGGGCAAGCCCACTCACCACTTGGTTGGCACGCAACGTGACGGTCAGAAGAGCATGTATCAGGCTCATCAGCCCGCCCACCAGCATCGCCGCTAGCGCGCCAAGCAGGGGGCTTGCCGTCCAGAATGTGACCGCGAACCCACTGAGCGCGCCCATCAGCATCATCCCCTCGACGCCCAGGTTGAGCACGCCCGCCCGCTCGCAAAGTATCTCCCCCAGGCAAGCGTAAAGGATGGCCGTCGCCGCCCCGATTGCCGCCGCAAGTATTGAGATGATCAGGGTATCCATACTACTCCGGCCCAGACGTAGTTGTTTGACGCTCCGGCGCTCGTAACCTTATGCGGTATCTCGCCAGCACCTCGCCTCCGAGCAGGAAGAAGAGTATTGTGCCTTGCAGCATAGGGGCAATAGCGGCAGGCAGTCCCATGCTCACCTGTAACTGATCGCCACCCACTAACAGCCCCGCAAAGAGGAAAGAGACGAGCACAATTACCCACGGATTGAGCTTTGCCAGCCACGCCACGATAATAGCAGTGTAGCCGTATCCAGGCGACAGGTTACGCTGCAACTGGTGCGCGATGCCCGATACCTCGCTCATGCCTGCAATGCCCGCAAGCCCGCCACTCAGCGCCATGACGAGCAGGATGTTGCGAGCAATGTTCATCCCTGCGTAGCGCGCCGCACGCTCATTCTCACCAATAACGCGTATCTCATAACCCCACACCGTGCGCCGGAGGATCACGAAAAGCACGAGCGCGGCAACAATCCCAAAGAGCAGGCCGAGGTGGACACGGGTTGGTAAGAGGCGGGGCAACCATGCTGCCTCAGGAAACGAGGCAGTGCCTGGAAAGCCAAAGCCCTGTGGGTTTTTCCACGGTCCGTGTACCAGGTATTCCGAAAGGAGAATAGCAACATAGTTGAGCATGAGGCTGGTAATGATTTCGTTTACTTTGAAGTAGGCCCTCAACACGCCCGGCACCAGGCCCCATAATGCACCCCCGATAAACCCGGCAAGTACCATCGCGGGGATAATCACATAGGAGGGTGCTGATGGCAATAAATAGAGAGCCGTGCCTGTTGCGAAGATCGCCCCTAGATGTAGCTGCCCCTCCGCGCCGATATTCCAGAGCAGCATGCGGAAGGCGATGCTAACACCCAACGCAGCCAGCAGAAGAGGTATCGTCTTCACCAGCGTTTCGGCGAGACCATTCGTAGAGCCGAAGGCCCCGTTGAACATGGCCCTATACACGGCCAACGGATCGTGCCCGGCGGCAAGCAGCACAATTGCGCCCAGTAGCAAGGCGAAAAAGATCGACACAACCGGCAGCAGCAGAGTCACCATGCGTGATGCCGTTGGTTGCCGTTCGATATAGAAACTAGACGAGGCCAATCGCTTCTCCTCGATCTTTCTCTACATTTGCTGGGTGCTCCTCTATCCAATTCAGGAGCATACGAAGCCAGGGGGTTGAGCCGCCCGACATCTCCCAACGCGCACTTGGTTCCATGACTGCGACAATGTTGCGGTAGCTGACCGCGTGGTGCATCGCGGCCAGGGGTTGTGAGAGACGATATGCCTCCCACACTCTTCCCTCGCTCTCAAAGCCGGACCATAATTTCAGGTAACTTTCCGCCAGACCTTCCCTCTTTTCGGCGGATATGTCGAACTCAAACAGGGTGGGGAGATCAAAGAAAGGGTGCGACACGGCGGCATCTGTCCAATCAAAGACGATATAGCGCCCATCCTTGACAACTACATTCCCCCCGTGAAAATCGCCATGGATGAGGGTTTGGGGCACACTATAGGCTGCCAATTCAGAGCACATCTCCTTGAGGCGTGGGGCGAATGCTTTTAGCCTCTCGACTTCTTCACTCTCCAACTCGCCTATTGCGTCAGGGTCGTCAAGAAGCGGGTCGATATGCTCGACAAGGCGCTGCAAGCGGCGGTCGGCGCAACCTCTCGCTAGTAATCCATCAACGTCTGCTACGCTTGCTATCTGCATCCGGCAAAGCACCTCTAACGCCTCGGCCCACTGCTGTATCTCGGCGTTATCACGCAATTCCGGCGCAGCAAAGTCCCGGAGAAGCATCCAACTCTCTGCCGGTTCGACCCGAATAGCAAGGGGCGCGGGAACGTTATCCGGGAAGAGCCTCGCCATTTCAGCAGTGATCAGCGGCTCCTGGGAGAATATGGGAGGCACTGCCTTGAAATAGATCGTGCCTTGATTCGTCTCCACGGTCAACAGGCACGATATGCTCCATGTCTTTACCTGCCGTACCGGACCTGCGGTTGTTATGCCCAGATGTGAAAGCCCCTGGTCGATCCATGCCTGCGCCCCACTCAGCCAGCCCTCCTTTGCCCAGGGCGACCGCTTTGCCGGATAGATCCCTGTCTTACGCTCCACCAGCCAGGTATGTATTGTCTCACGGTGCTCCGGTATGACCAGTTCTAGCTCGCCTAGCAGTGAATTATCGACCCATTGGCCGTCGGGTGGTGGGTTCCATTCCTTGCTGTGGTTCTCCATGGCGAAAATAGCTTCTGTGCGCTTCTCCACTTCCGTGTCCGCGAAAAACCGGGTGCAACGCAGCACAGTCGCGTCCATGCCCCAGAGTCTGTTCGCTGTACGCACAACATGGCCCACTTCTACTACGTCACGCACTTCCGGCACGAAGTGAGGCAGCGTCCACTTATCCCCGTTGCGGAGCATGAAGACCTTCGGCTCCGATACATGGCCCAGCATGACGTAACGGTCACGCCGTTTTACAGGGTCTTCACCAGAGGTCGAGCCGCTCATGCGCTATGCTCTGGTAAGGGGGCAGCATGACCGAGGGGTGTTCCGGCCATCATCATGCCGAGGTGCTCTATATCTGACCCCTGAGCCTCTACCGTGCCCATAATACGCCCCTCATATAGCACAGATATTCTGTCGGAAAGGGCCATCAGTTCGTCGAGGTCTTCGGAGATAAGCAGCACAGCGGCCCCACGTGCTCGTTGCTCTAATAGGAGGCTATGAATCAGTTCGGTCGCGCCAATGTCCACACCGCGCGTCGGGTGTACGGCCACGATCAGCCTCGGCTTGCCGGAAAGCTCACGGGCGAGCAACAACTTTTGCTGGTTCCCGCCGGATAGTAGGCCCGTCTTATGCGAGCGGCCCGGCGCTGCCACACTGTACTCTTCGATGAGACGGTCGGTGAACGCCGCCGTAGCCTGACCATCTATAAAAGGCCCCCTGGCTATGGGAGAAGTTCGGTAGTTCTTCAGAATGACGTTGTCGGAAAGGTCTAACGACGGAATCAGCCCTGTACCGAGGCGGTCTTCTGGTACGTGGGCCACACCGGCATCTACCACCTGCGCGGGAGAGCAGCCGGTCATATCTTTACCATCAATCATCACCCTCCCGCCAGTCGAGGGCCGCAATCCCGTGATTACCTCCGCCAACTCCCGCTGCCCGTTTCCCGCCACCCCTGCGATGCCGAGGATTTCGCCTTCATAGATATCAATCTCAATATCGTGTAAGGCTGGCAGGCCCCTGTTACTCTGTGCGCTTAGACCACGCACTTCCAGCACTCTATCGCCCTTAACGGACGGCGTATGGCCGCTCTCAAGCGAAATTTCCCGACCGACCATCAGACGCGCCAACGACGCCTTGTCGCTCTTGGCTGCCGCTACAGTTCCGACCACGCGCCCTCGGCGTAATACCGTTATGGTATCAGCTACCGCGAGCACCTCACCTAACTTGTGCGAGATGAAGATTATCGAGAAGCCCTCGAAGGCCATCTGCCGTAGCGTCTGAACGAGGGCATCCGCTTCTTGCGGAGTAAGCACGGCGGTCGGTTCGTCGAAGACAAGGATTTTCGCGCCTCTATAGAGGAGGCGTAATATCTCCACACGCTGCTGCTCGCCCACGGAAAGCTGCCAGATGCGCGCCTTCGGATCGATTCGCAGGTTATACCGTTGACTCAACACCTCAAGTTCTCTCTCGACCGGTAAGGTATCGAGGAACAAGCCACGCCCCTTCTGCCCGAGCATCGCATTTTCGGCCACAGTCAGCGACTCCACGAGCATGAAATGCTGGTAGACCATGCCTATACCATGCGCGATGGCATCTCGTGGTGAGTGCAGGTGGGCCGGACGCCCATGGAGGCTGATACTCCCCTCATCGGGACGGTAAAGGCCCGCCAGGATGCTCATCAGGGTTGATTTTCCGGCGCCGTTCTCCCCAAGCAAAGCATGAACTTCGCCGGAGCGGACCGCGAAATCGACTTTATCGTTCGCGACCACCCCGGCGAAGCGTTTTGTGATGCCGGTCATCTCGACTGCGTTCATTGGTTAGGGGTTAGGGGTTAGGCATTAGGGATTAGGGGTATCAGGCGTTCTACTAATCCCTAACCCCTGACCCCTAATCCCTATACACTACGGCGTCGCGCTACCTTCTACTCCCTCGACGAACCAGGTCATTTTCGAGAGGAGGTCGTCGGCGGTGAGAACTGTACCTGCTGGCACCTTCTCCGCGCCTGCGTTGTCCTTCAGGGGACCTGTGAAGATAGTGAAAATAGTCTCATCGCCTTTCTTGAACTTGGCTATCTCATCTTCAGCCATCTTCTTCACGTCGTCGGGCACCATAGTGCCAATCGGCGCGAGGTCTACCAGACCATCTTTCCAGCCGCCCCAGTACTGGTCGCTTTTCCACGTGCCGTCTTGCACCGACTTGACGATATCTGTGTAGTAGACGCCCCAGTGCCAGATCGGGCTGGTAAGTACAGCCTTAGGAGCGAACTTACTCATGTCAGCATTGTAGCCCACGCCGTACTTGCCGCGTGCTTCAGCTGCCTGTTGCGGACCGGACGTATCCTGGTGCTGTGCAATGACATCAGCCCCTCCATCAAGCAGAGCCTCGCCCGCCTGGCGCTCCTTAGTAGGATCGAACCAGGTGTTTGTCCAGATAACCTTTACCTTCGCCGCCGGGTTACTCTTGCGTACGCCGAGCGTGAAGGCATTGATGCCACGGATCACTTCAGGTATAGGGAAAGCGGCCACATAGCCTAGCTGGTTGGTCTTGGTCATCTTGCCCGCGATAAGGCCGGAAACATAGCGCGGCTCCTCGATCTTCCCGAAGCCCGTCCCTACGTTGGCGGCTGTCTTGTAGCCCGATATGTGGATGAAAGTCGTATCGGGAAAGTCCTTGGCTACCGTGATCGTGGGGTCCATGTATCCAAAGGAGGTAGTGAAGATAATCTTATACCCTTTCTGCGCGAAGTCACGGATTACGCGCTCGGCGTCGGCTGGGTTCTCCGGCACGCTCTCCTGGTATGCCGTCTCCACGTTCAGGTTCTTCTCCAGGTCGAGCCTGCCCTGGTCGTGCGCCCAGGTCCAGCCCGCATCGCCGATGGGGCCGACGTAGATGAAGGCCACCTTGGTCTTATCGCCCGGCAAGACCTGGGTAGCCACCTCGGCAACACCGCCCACGACCTGAGTTGCGGCCTCCTGCGCCCCGCCCACTACCTGGGTAGCTGTCGGTGTGGTGGTCCCCGTGTCGCAAGCCGACATCAAGAGCATACCGATAAGGGCAACGATCATTGCTACTTTCTGCTTAATCATCTCCTTGCCTCCTTTGCCTGTTGGTTAGCATAAACAAGGGCGCTGCAAAAGCGTCCGGCCTCTATTATGCACCCTGAGCGTCGCAGGGCGCGTCGATTTCCACTACACCTCCTCGAACAGGATATCCTGCGCCCCCTCCCAAAGCGCCATCTTCCCAAGCGCGGGAAGGTTCTCCTGCCCCTCAACGACCGTTAGGAAGTGGTTGGCTGCAAGCTGGCCCATCTTTGCCGCGAAGCAACAACTACCGTATGGGAAGAGTATCTCAGTCTCGCTGAAACCGCCCGGGTAGAATAGTATATCACCTCTGGAGGGATAACTGGTATGGTTCTCGAACCCGACGCCCAGATCGAAGTCACCCAACGGTATCCAGCACGACTCGCCGCTCCACCGGCAGTGTATCAGCTTCTGTTTATACGGCAGCAGTTTAGTGAATGCCTCGCAAGTCTTAGGGGCGTTCTCTTCTTCCATGCGGGCCTTGAATTGGTAGGGTCCGGCGGTAATTTTGAGCAATTTCATAGGCTATTCTCCTTTGTTTGCATAATCCATATAGGGATTTTCTTCCCGAAGTGAGTCCAGATGGTCGAGAAACAATCTGTGGACTTCCTCCTCTGTGTGATGCGGATTTTCATCTCTCAAACGTGATTTTATTGCCCTTACCTGCATGGCACGCAGTCGCCACAACCGCTGAATTTTCTTTGAGGGGTCCATGTTCGCATAGTACTCAATATGTCTCATGTCGGCTGCTCCCCAGCCTATACGTTTGAGCAGTAAGCCAACCTCTTCTCGTAACGATGCGACATCCATAATTAGGTGTCCTTCTTGAGCGCCCACAACACCCTCTCCGGTGTCATCGGCTGCTGGCTGAGCCATACGCCTGTGGCGTCGTGGATGGCTGTGGCGATGGCGGGCGTGAGCGGCACGAGGGGCATCTCGGCCATACCACGAGCGCCATAGGGGCCATTTGGATCGGCTAGCTCCATTATAACGGGTACTATCTCAACCGGCATATCGAGCGCGGTTGGAAGCAGATAGGTGCTGAAGTAAGGGGTAAGCACGTACCCATCTTTCATCTGAAAGTCTTCAAGCAGTGCGTAGCCGAGCGCCTGCGCCAGGCAACCCTCTATCTGGCCCTCGACCTGCTGGCGATTGATAGCCTTGCCCACGTCGTGCACGCTGATTATCTTGAGTACCTGCACCTGTCCGGTCAGCGTATTGACCTCAACTTCCACCGCCTGAGAAGCATAGCCGTAAGCGTAGTTTGGCCTTCCAGCCGTCGTGTCCGGGTCGAGGCCTGTAGTCTCCGCAGGGCGAAACTGCACTTTAGCACAGGCCGGTCGCTCTCCCGCAGTCCACTTCGCAAGGGCTGCTTTCGATGCGTCGTGGACTGCGCGGCCACCCATGTAGGTCATGCGTGATGCTGAGGCGCTGCCCGCGTTAGGTGCCTGGCTGCTGTCGTCTGTCACCATCTCGATGAGCGGAGCTTCACCGCCGCCTTCGGGCCTCTCGAAGGGCAAGCCGAGCGTTTCCGCAGCTATCTGTTTCAGTATAGTATGCGCGCCCTGTCCCACTTCTGCGGCCCCCACTCGTACCGTCGCGTGCTCTATCTTATCGCTGCCGTAAAGCCCTACTTCGGCGGTGGCCTGCTCCGGGAAGCCGAACGAGTAGCCTATGTTCTTTATCCCACAGGCGATGCCAACACCTCGCCTCAAATGCGGTTCACTTGACCGCTCACGTCTTTCTCCATAGCCTATCCTGGCTTTGGCTTCCTCGACACATCGCTCCAGCACAGGCAGCGCGCTCACTCCAGGCGGCACCGGATGCTGCGTAGGCTCGATACTCCCCTCCCGGTAGATGTTGCGCCTGCGCATCTCGATAGGGTCGATGCCGAGGGCGTGCGCAAGCCGGGTCATCATGCTCTCCGCCGCAAACTGGGCCTGCGGCGCGCCAAAGCCCCTGAACGCGCCGCAAGGGACATTGTTGGTGTAGATCACGTAGCCATCCGCCGTGATGTTGGGCACTTCGTAGCAACCTGTCGAAAAGAGGGTTGCTATCTTGAGCACCTCAACGCTCGTGGAGGCATAAGCCCCGCCATCGGCAAGCACCTCCGACTGCACCGCAACCACCCGCCCGTCTTTCACGGCCCCCCAGTGGCAGCGCACGGTCATAGGGTGGCGCTTGTGGTGGGCCATCATCGACTCCTCGCGGCTCCAGACCATCGCGGTCGGTCTCTTCAGCTTCCAGGTGGCGAGAGCGAGCAGATGTTGAATAGACAAATCTTCTCGGCCACCAAACGCGCCCCCGATGGCGGCATACCGGATAATAACATCTTCCTCCGGCAGTTTGAGCATGGCGGCTATTTGGCGGCGGTCTTCGTGCAGCCACTGCCCGGCAGTCTCTATCACCAGCTTCCCTGCCTTGTCGATATAGGCGATCCCGGCTTCCGGCTGAAGGTAAGCGTGCTCCTGCCAGGAAGTTGTGAACTCACCGTCCAGCACAAGGTCGGCCTCTGCCATAGCTTTCTGGGCATCCCCTTTGCGAATCGGTACGTGACCTAGCACGTTCGTACCGTGTGCTTCATGAACAAGGGGCGAGTCAGGGTACATGGCGGCGCGGGCATCGGTGACTGCGGGCAAGTCCTCGTACTCCACATGTACTAGCTCTGCGCCAGCGTTCGCGGCCTCAGGCGTTTCCGCCACCACCAGGGCTACCCTGTCACCAACATAGCGCACCACGTCGAAGCAAAGCGCAGGCTCGTCGGCCTCAACTAGCCCGTAGGCATTGTAGGGCACGTCAGCAGCAGTAAGTACGTCTACGACGCCGGGGTATGCCAATGCCTCCTCAGTATGTATCTTCAGTATGCGAGCATGAGGTCGGTGAGCGAAGACAATTTTGAGGTGCAGAATATCAGCCCGCACCAGGTCGGCAGGGTAGTTGGTGGCACCCGTGACCTTGCCGAAGGCGTCAGGTCTTGGGACTGAGGTTCCTATGAGGCTAGTCATACGCCACCCCCCAGGGGTTTCGTTTGCCCGATATCTGTAGCCGAGGGACGAAACAGGAGTGCGAGGCCGACAAGCAACCAGGCGATGCTCATCGGTAGAACCCAGGAGCTAGGCAGGTGATAAACTCCGAAAAAGATGAAGACAATCCCAAGAGGTGGAGAGAAAAGCAGCGGCCACGCGCCCCAACCCGGCAGAAGGTTCTGGCGCAATAAAGCCATGCCAAGCAATACAGAGCCGGCCCCGTAGACGAGAAATCCTAATTCGCTGCCAATCGCGAAAGAGATACCCCACAGCGGCTGGTGAAGGACTTTCTCTCCAAGCCAATAGTCACTAATATTACCGAGAATCTGCATGACAAGGCCGATAAAGGCGAGCCGCAACCCAAGCTTCCCACGGCGTTTGAGATGCGCCCCTACAGCAGTCCTGAGACCCAGCAGGCCGAGTAGCATGAGGAGGAAGACGAAAATTAATGTTCTGCCGTATGTTGGGTAAACATCCTCGGGCGGGGCCAGGCTGAGCATCGGCTCCACCATAAACCGGAGTGCCTTCGATAGGGGTGGTACATGATCGCTCCAACCTGTATAAGTTTCACCCCACCAGTTGCAACCGGCTGCCGCTGTAACAGGAGTAAGCACAAGGCCAAGCAAGCCGCCCAAGACTGCGGGGAGGGCACTCCAGGTTATGGTCTTAGGCGCGCTCAATCACAACTCCTCAGCAGCGGCAAACATAGCATCCAATATCTTCTTATAACCCGTACACCGACATATATTCCCGCTGATCGCCACCTGCGCTTCCTGCAGGCTGGGCGCGGGCCGCTCATCCAACAGCTTTGCTCCGGCCATAAGCATGCCGGGGATGCAGAAGCCACACTGCACCGCCGCTTTGTCGATAAAGGCTTGTTGCAGTGGGTGAAGGCCATCACCGTCTGCTGTGCCTGCCAAGCCCTCGATGGTGGTGATCACGCCGTTGTGGGCCTGGGGTGCTGGCACCAAGCATGACATCACCGCCTGACCGTTGAGCCAGACTGTACAAGCTCCGCACTCGCCCTCAGCGCAGCCTTCCTTTGTGCCTGTCAGATCGGCGTCTTGCCGGAGAGCATTCAGCAGCGATTTGTGCTGGGCGTTCGCCAGGTGACGCCGCTCGCCGTTGATCGTCGTGTCTATAGTTCCATTGAAATGGGCTATATCGCGGGGTGCGTGGCCCGTGTCGAGCAGCACCGGACGGTCTGGGAAGCCGTCGCGTTCTTTCCCAGCCCCCAGTTTTCGTAGCGAATCCGAGACAAGCGAAGCCAGGGTAGTCAGCCTGTACTCCGCCGAGCCTCGTAGGTCGCTGATAGGCCGTACCTCGGTACAAGCCAACCTCCCTGCCTCCTCGCACACAGCAGGGTCGAGCCTTTTGCCTTGCAGAAAGTTCTCCGGCTGACGTGCTCGTACCACGGTAGGCGCTAAACACCCGAGGGCTATCCGCGCCTCTTGCACCTCTCCGTCGAGCAAAGAAACCACTATCCCTACATGGATGACTGAAATCGCCTGCGCACGCCTGAGACCTATTCTCCTCCATATGCCCCGTTCACCCGAACCAAGCGCCTTGAATCGTATCTCGCGCACCATCTCTCCCGGCTGCAGAACCGTTCGGCGCACACCTGTATAAAACTCATCAAGCGGTACGGTACGCTCACCCGCAAGACTCACTATTGTTAGTTCCGCGCCAAGCGCAATTAGCGCAGCTATCGTGTCATTGGCGGGGGAGGCCGTAACGAGGTTGCCTGCTATCGTGCCCCGCGTGCGTATCTGGGGCGCGCCAACCTCGATGCAAGCCTGAGCAAGCGGCAATGCGCTTTCTATGCACTCATGCGAAGCCAGCACATCGTTATGTGTAGCAAGCGCGCCCAAGCTAATATTCCCATTATCAAGCCGGACGTACTTCAGGCTGTGGAGGTTGCTTATGTCAATCAGGGTCGGGGTGGGTTTTATGCCTCGCTGTAACTCCACAAGCACATCAGTACCACCTGCAACCAGGCGTGCCTCCGGCCGGCTCTGCAAAAGCTGCAGCGCCTCCTCAAGACTTGACGGTTGAAGGTAGTTCTTCCACATTCCTCTCAGATACTCCTGCGCCTATAGCGGTGCTAGTTACGCTACAACCCGAACCGCGAATCGGGCACCGGCACCTTATCGGCGCTGGCCTCATCTCCTGCAAGCGCGGGCAGCTGCATCACAAAATGGAAATAGTCGAACGAGCTTGATAGGAATGTGTGCGCTTCCCCAGGCTCGATCACGATAACGTCGCCCTGGGACAACTCGACCGTCTCTTGCTCGACCCGTATCTCAGCCGTGCCCCGCGCCACCATGTAGACCTCGGACATGCGTTGATGGAAGTGAGGCTCATCTATACCCTCGTACGCATAACCCAGGGACACACCCAGGGCCGAGTCCCAAGGCCCAAAGTACCAACCTTTAGGACCATGATGGTGGTTACGCTCTAACCGCATTCCAACACCTCCATCTTACGCCTCCCGCCTGGGATAGTGTGAGGAACCACCGCTTCACGAACTTACCCTACTTGGAGTGACCAGTTTGCCAATAGGTTCAGAGACTATCTTACCTTCAAGGAATACAGTTATGCCCCGCACCAGCGTGCGAACGATTTTCGCCTTTAAGTTGCGTTCGAGATATGGGCTATGCCTGTGACGATAGAATAGGTCCTCCGCTACAAGTTTATGCTCGGCGCGCAAATCGACGAGTGCCATATCCGCATCGGCCCCTATCTCAATTCGTCCCTTCCGCGGAGCAAAGCCGAAACGCTCGGCTACATACTCGGCTGTGATCCTTGTGACGGTAGAGAGTGGTAGTTTACGCTCAGAATAGCCGTCCGTCAAGAGGATAGAGAGCATCGATTGGCAACCGGAAATCCCTCCCCACACTCTGAAGAAGTCCGCCCCCGCCTTCATCTCACCGGGCGAAGGGGAATGATCCGAGGCAACCATAGGCAGAGTGCCATCGAACAGTTGCCGCCATAGCGCGTCTTGCTCATCAAATGATCGCACAGGTGGAGCACATTTAGCTACACCGCCCAACCTCTCTACGTCGTCTTCTGTCAGGACCAGGTAATGGGGGCAGGTCTCGCAACTGACATCAACACTGCGCGCTTTCGCGTCAGCCACCATCGCAACGCCACGACTCGTGCTGACGTGTACGATGTGCAAGCGGCAGCCGGTATCTTCGGCAAACAGGATAGCGCGACTGATAGCCTCAAGCTCGGCCACAACCGGCCTGGATAGCAGATAGTCGCGCACCCCTGTACGTCCTTCGTTGATGGCTTGTTTGGCGAGTGCGGATGTTATGGCCTCACTCTCGGCGTGTACAGCCACAAGGCTGCCCAACCTCGCCGCCTCTTCCATACCCTTATACAAGGTCATATCATCTACTGCCTCAAAGTCCTCGATGCCACTATTCGACATGAACGCCTTGAAGCCGACCACCCCACGCCCAACAAGCTCTTCCATATGCTCAATGTTGCCGGGGACAAGCCCACCCCACAGCGCGAAATCGACAAGCGACCTGGCCTGTGCCGCTTTACATTTCAGGTCGAAGGCAGATGCGGTAGTGGTCGGAGGGTGCGAATTTAGGGGCATATCGAAATAGAAGGTTGAGCCGCCAGCCGCCAGCGCCCTTGTGCCTGTCTCGAACCCTTCCCAATCGGTGCGCCCCGGCTCATTGAAGTGGACATGCGCATCGATCACGCCGGGGAAGATATGCAGACCGGTGGCGTCTATCTCTTTGCGGCTGCTTCCAGCTAGGTCTGTCTCAATAGCAGCAATACGCCCATCGCCTATTCCGATATCAGATGGTTTGACAGCGTTGGACGTTACCACCGTTCCACGGCGTAGGATTAGATCGTAGAGGGTCATCCCTGCTCACTCAATAGTGTCATCATCTATCGGAGGCCCTGCATAAGTGATATGGTACAGTTCCATAGACTTCCTATCTTATTAACAATTCTCTGCATGCAAGGGCATTGTCCCTTCTTGATGCCTCCACATACGCTATTTCAGAGATAAGGTCTGATGAACTAGCTGAGTCCGATTACGCCTCTCTTGAGCAGAAATTGCTTTTCAGCTTTTGACAAATGACCACTGCTGATGTAAGTGTTACCAAGATTAGCATAGCTTAGATCTGCACCTCGCATATCTGCACCCAATAGTTTGGCTCCACTTAGGTTTGCCTTCAGCAGGCGGGCATCGCGTAAGATGGCATGACTAAGATCCGCATCACTGAGATTCGCCTGACGCAACCAAGCACTACTTAGGTTGGCCCCCGTCAAATCAGCACCAACGAGTATTGTCTTGTATAAACTTGCCCAAACCAAATTAGATTCTGTCAGTTTAGCTTGACGTAAGCTTGCCTCGTTCAAGCTTGCAGAGTAAAGATTGGCTCTGCTGATATCAGCCTCATTCAGGTTTGCGTTGGATAAGTTGGCGTATTGTAAGTTGGCCCCGATGAGGCTAGATTTGTGTAGATTTGCTCCGTGCAAGTCAATTCTGTAGAAATTAAGACCAGACAGGTCTAAGCCACTCAAATCTCTCCCGACCAAGGTAGCTTTGCCATCGCTACCCATAACCTGGAGTACTTGCTCAACCTCTGACCGTGTCACAATCCCATTTTCACTCACCTTGCTCACCGTGACTTCCCCTCACCAGCCTCTCCAAAAACCGACCCAACACCTCTATGGCAACTGCTACATCCTCCACCGCGACAGACTCCGCTGGGTTATGGCTCACCCCTCCTTTGCAGCGCACAAAGAGCATGGCAACGGGAGCGACCTGAGAAAGTACCACGGCATCATGTCCTGCTCCGCTTGCAAGATAACGTACGGGATGACCCGCCATCTGCACTGCCATTGCCAACTCCTCGGTGAATACCGGAGAGCAATGCACCGATCTCGTCTCTTGCATCACCTGCCACTCCATCGAAACGTGACGGGCAGAACGAATCCTTGCGGCCTCTTCTTTCAGGAGGCGGCAGGCGTCTTCTCTGGTCGCATCATCCTGGTGGCGCACATCAAGGCTCAAGACAACCTCGCCGGGGATCACGTTGCTCGCTCCTGGCATGACCTCTAACTGCCCTACCGTGGCGACAAGCCCGGCTTCCTCCCTTGCCAACCCCTCCGTGATAAGGACAAACTCAGCAGCCGCGCAAAGGGCATCGCGCCGCATCTCCATCGGAACAGTACCCGCGTGCCCCGCCTCTCCCACGAACCTTACCATGATGCGTGTCTGCCCGGCGATGGCCGATACGACACCCACAGGCAGGCCTTCTCTTTCCAGCACCGGCCCTTGCTCGATGTGGACCTCACAGTAGCCAAGTAGCTCCTCGGTCTCCGACCTGCCTGTAGAAAGCTGCGAGGGATCGCCGCCAAACTCAATGATCGCATCCTCCATACTTATACCGTCGGCGTCTACAAGGTCGAGGCATCCAGGCTCAAGAGCGCCTATATATGCTTTGCTTCCCAGGTAGGCGGTATGGTAGCGCAGCCCTTCCTCGTCGGCGAACGCTGCCACCTCGATATCGAATGGTAACCTCTGGCCGACTTCATTCAACCGCTGAACGCAAGCGATTGCCACCAGCACACCCAGGGGACCATCGTACTTCCCTGCGTCGCGTACGGTATCGAGGTGAGAGCCAAGAAGCAATATAGGATGTGATGCTGCATTTTGACCGTCGCCCGCCTCAGATGGAAGGCCGGCGTAGCGACCTATAACGTTACCGATGTGGTCGCGGCTGACAGACATACCTGCATCGCGCATCCACCCGGCGACCAGGTCGTTAGCTTGTTTCATGGCGGGCGTAGCAAAACGCCGCGTGAGCCGCCCTTCTTCCTCGCTGATCGATCCCAGGATTTCGGCCTGCGCCATCACAACCCGCGCTGACACGTCGAAGTCAGGCGTCTCCTGTTCACTGCGGGCGCTACCAACCATATGCTCTCTGTCCAAAATCCCTAGCTCCCCCTGTATGTACTGTATGCCCAGGGTGAGACCAGCAAAGGCACGTGATAGTGGGCGCTTTCATCGTCGATACCGAAGCGCACGGGCACATCACCCAGAAAATTAATCCCCGGCAGAGAGTTACGCTGCGTATCGAAGTAACCCCCCACCGAGAAAACCAGCTCATACAAGCCTTTTCTAAGCTCGCCATCAGATAGGAGCGGACTATCTGTACGGCCGTCCTGATTGGTGACAAAGGTCTTCAGAAGGGTGCGCTCACCGGATGGAGCAAGCGACCAAAGAGTGATCTCGACGCCAGACGCCGGTTTGCCTGATGCAATATCGAGCACATGTGTGGTCAAACGACCTGCCATAACTCCCTCATTATTTATAGAGTGATATTGTCAGTGGCTTATGACTCGCGTGAGAGTGTCAGCCGGATGAGGCCATAGGGGGGGCGCGGGTCGGTATAGACTTTCACTCTCTCGTCCGCCTCTGAGGTGAGCGCAAGGTCCCACAGCCGGTTCTGCGCGTCAAATGATACCTCCGCAACTTCAGGAAATCTCTCGAGCAGGAGGTTGCCCATCTCATGGACGAGATGCTGGATCGACATGCTGACGAACCTATGAAAGACTACCCGCACGACATCGCGCACCTGCTCGGCAGCAACATACTTTGACAGGTCGGGTGATACCACGTCAGTAGGGGCATTGTACTTCCAGTAGACATCAAGATAGATAAATAATGGCCTGTCGATGCGCTCTGGGAGAGTTGTGTATTCGTCGCGTACAAAGCTGGCAAATGAGCTGCCTGTCACCTTGATCAACTGCAGGCCGAGATATCCGCACCTGTGGTCTACTATGGTCACGACGCCGTCCGCGCGTTCCATCTCCAGCATCGCGTAAGCATAGCTGTTATGAGACTTGCTGAAAAGCACCTCGCTCTCTGAAGATTGTCCACTCGCTCCACCCGGCACAGGCACCGCATCGAACGGTTGCTCTCTGCCCGTGATACGCAAACGGTGCATCTGAGGATAAGTGTCGAGAAACTGAGTGCCCAGATAGTGCAGAAATCCTTCAAGCGTGGCCCCACTGAAGCTCAACCCTTGCCGGAGGATAAAGTTTTTCATCGTGTCTGTCGCCACCACGTTACTGTTGTCGCCGTGGGTATAAGCGGGCATGAAGTTGTCGCCGAATACTTCTACGTCTACTTCGACGCCGAACAATATATTCTTCCTGCCCTGGAAAGCCGACTCGGGCAGCTGCCGAAGACCCGACATCTCTTGTGCGTAGGTCCTGTACATAGGTACTTGCGCCTTGCCGTAACTTATCTCCGCACCCAAGTGCTCACCTCCGTTCGGATTACGAATTACGAATTACAACGGAACCGCCAAGACGCCAAGATCGCCAATAGTTCGCTTCGCTCATCTCGCCAAGATTGTTATTGTTTGGAATTACGAATTACGAATTACAAATGAAACTAAGGCAATTTGTAATTACGGTTCGATTAACTCCTCTAGCCTTAGACGGGCTATTTTAGCAATTTCCGTAAGGGCTGTTTCTATTTCAGATTCGCGGCTGTGGCTAAGGCGAGTAGCAAAACCGGCGAGGATTGCATCCTTCTTGTTTTCACGAGCGCAGATTACGAATGGGAAGCCAAACTTATCCCGGTAGTTCCTGTTTAGCTCCTCAAACCTGCTGATTTCTCCAGGAGTCAAGTTGTCCAGTCCAGAGGAGGCTTGCTCCCGCGTCGATGCGGGCGTGAGGGTCCCTGACAACGCGGCCCGGCCAACAAGATCGGGGTGGGCGCATATCAGCGTCTCCTGACGAACGCCTCCAGCTTGTTGCACAACGTCTCGCATCACACGATGCAGATCATCGAGACTCCCGAAGGGGCGCTTCTTCCATGCTGCCTCGGCTACCCAGGGCGATCCCTCGAATACGCCGCCAAAGATGGTCACGAACTCCCCTTGGCCGAGCGCATTGACTTGCTCTATTGTAACCTTCCTTACCGAGTCGCGCATTATAGATCCTGAAGCCACTGATATATTGCTTGTTTTATAATCAGTTTTGTACCAGCATGCGCGAGCTGTATGAAGGTTCAGGAGTGCCGAAAAGAGATGATGCAATTCCGTAGGGGCGGACCCGTGTGTCCGCCCT
>JBBRVL010000003.1:0-37219 GCA_038246925.1 Chloroflexia bacterium | reverse complement strand
GGCCTTATCGGCAATTCTATCGGCATGGCGCTCAGACAGGCGACGGCGGGTGGGCATGAGCGTGCAGCGGGGGTTATTGAAGTTGTAGGCTTCGACCCTGATCGCTCGCAGGAAGAAACGGCCCTGCGCAAGTACTTCAGCGTCAACTCTATAGCTCCCAATCTCGAACGGGCGGTAAGCGGCGCTCAACTTGTGGTCATATCTACCCCCGCTTCTGCGGCGCGTGAAGTGCTCGATGCAATCGGCCCCCTGCTCGACGAGGGCACGACCGTAACAGATACTCTCCCCTACAAAGAACAAGTCATGGCCTGGGCGGGAGAGGTTCTTGGCCCGAGCAACAGCTTCGTCTCCGGCCACCCTTTTTCCAGGTTGGTGGACCTCGAAACTCCCCCGGAGGACGCAGTACCAAGCGCCGACCTGTTCCGCAACGCTCCTTACTGCCTCATGCCGTTACGAACCACAACCGATGCCGCCTTCGCAGGCGTAATCGGGTTCGTTGAAACTCTGGGCGCAAACCCTCTCTTTATAGACCCCCAGGAGCACGACTCGTTCCTGGCGGCGGTCAGTCACCTGCCCATAGTAGCAAGCAGCGCCCTCCTGCGAATGACTACCAAAAGCCCGACCTGGTCCGATATGGGCGGTCTGGCTCAGGGGTACTTCAAGATCGTCACAGGGGCCGCAGCCGCCGATCCTGCTGTTCTCACCGATGCTCTGCTGGGCAATCGTCAATCCCTTTTACGCTGGATCGACCAGTACCAGCTAGCACTGGCTGAAATGCGCGACCTCATCTCACGCGACGACCGCGCGGCCATTCTGTCGACAATAACCGGAGCGCGTAACGCACGAGAGGATTGGGTGCTACAAAACAAGGGCATTGACAAAGCAGAGATCGCACGCCGGGCTGATATACGCGAAGCTATTGGCAATGCTTCCCCTTTCCGCAGCATGATGGGCGATTACCTCAGCAATCGCATCTTCCGCAAGAAAGACAAAACCAGGCAAGACGAGGAGTAAGGACTGGATGAATTTTAGATTTTGGATTTTGGATTTTGGATTACGCTCAACAATCCAAGATCCAAACACCCGCAAGCGGGTGCCCGAAATCCAAAATCCAAAATCTAAAATCCAAAATGAAATCTTCCCAATTGTGGTCGCGGCTCTGGGCATTTTCCTCACCGCGCTGGACCAGACGGTTGTAGTTACCGCGCTCTGGCCCATCTCCACCGATTTGCAGATCCCCGTAACCGAACTGGACAGAGCGGCATGGGTGGTGACGGCCTACCTCCTCGGTTACACGGTTGCGCTGCCCCTCATGGGCCGGGTGGCTGATGTCTACGGCCAGCGTAAGATATTCCTTGCGGCTCTCGCCATCTTCACGATTGGATCGGTCCTCTGCGCGCTTTCACCCTCTCTGGAATGGCTGATCGGCGCGCGCTTCGTACAGGCTATAGGTGGTGGGGCCGTCCTCCCGGTCGGCATGGCGATGGTGAGCCACCTCTTCACCGACAGGCGCATCCCATTCATGCTGGGCATGCTGGGAGCCGTGGCTGAGGCAGGGGCGGTGATCGGACCACTCTGGGGTGCGATGGTGATGAAGATGGGCGGGTTCCTCGACATCGTGGGATGGCGGTGGATATTCTGGGTGAATGTGCCGTTAGGCATCCTGTTTGGTGCCCTCATGCTGCGTACACCGGCCTTGCCCCGCTATCCCGGCAAAATCGACTGGCCGGGTGCAGTCCTCCTGGGGGGTGCGCTCTTTGCCTTGTCGCTGGCCTTATCGACCCCAGGCTCGGTGGGCGCATGGGCTGGCCTCGATACCCAACCTGCCGCCAACAGCCCAGGCGGAGATAATCTATTCACGCCTTTGAGCATCGGGCTATTTGGACTCTCCCTGCTCCTTTTCGTGGCGTTTGTCTGGTGGCAGCGGCGTACAAGCGACCCGCTTTTCCCACCTGACCTCTTTACCAGGCGCAACTGGCCCTTCGTCGCCGCCAACCTGACGAATCTCCTTGTTGGCGCGGCGCTGATTATCACGATGATAAACACCCCACTCTATGTCGTCAGCGTGCTCGACGGCACTACCGAGCAAGGCGGGCTGATGCTTCTGCGAATGACGGCCTTCATCCCTGTAGGGGCGGTTGCGGGCGGGCTGCTTGGCACGCGTCTGCCTTACAGGTGGATTGCGCTAGCCGGACTGCTCGTGACGACCGCCGGATTCTGGCTGATGACGGGCTGGACCACTGAATCTGCTGATTACCCACAGACCTGGCTCGGCCTCGCGCTGAATGGGACCGGGTTTGGCCTGCTCCTTTCGCCCGTGACAACTACCGCACTCCAATGGGCCGGGCGCGGTCACGCCGCGCTTTCGGCGGCTTCGGTCAACCTGTCCCGCATGGTCGGGATGATGCTGAGCCTGTCGGCGCTCACGGTCATTGGTCTGCGCCATTTCCAATCGAGGATGGCAGATCACCCGGCGGTTATATTTGCTAATCCAGGGGAGACCGCCGAAGCATTCGCCGCCCGCCAGTCCGAATACACAGCTATTTATAAGGCCGTCTCTCTGGAGGTTTACACAGGCGGCTTCCTGATAGCCGGGATTATCTGCCTTGTTGCCGCGGCATTCGCCCTGTGGTTAAGACGAAACCCCGCCTCCAAAGTGGAAGCAGGGCACGTCTTTTGAGCTAGAGTATTATTATTTGATTAAGCGTGGACGGATGAACGGCATCTCCCAAACGGTTGAGTCGCCTGAGTATGACGGATTAGCCTTGATACGCAACCAGGAAGATGGACACTGTCCCGAGGCCCCAAAGAAGAGCGTATACTGGGCTGTGCCTTCCAGCGGGATGCGAACCCGGTCGGGGTCTGGATAACCGGGCGAACTCCAACCGTTGTTTGGTCCTACATTCCCGGTAGCAACATCACCCCAGCACGCTAGATCTAGCAGACTGACGCAGGCCGGTGGTGGATTACAAAGCTGCATCTGGTAGGTCATAGGACTGCCAACTCCGCCGTTATCATCCTGATCGAAGTGTCGTATGCCGAGGTTCTGACCTGCGGCATTCTTGCTGATCTGGGCAAGCGTCAGAGGAAAGCTATCACCTGTATCAAGGTTGAGGGGCAAAGCACGCTTGGCAAATATCCTCGCGCCGCCGTCGTTCCAGTCAGGCCACGCGGTGCCCGTCGATCTACATGGGACGCCGCACTGGTCAAAGTAAAGCGTGTTTACGTAGCACCACCTTTGTGCCGGGTTGGAGCAGCTTACCGTCTGAGGCGGGCCGACGCGCAGGTCCATGTTGTTCTCGCTTGAGCCGGCGATGCCCTTTACGTAGAGATAGAAGTACCAACCGCCGGTTGGTGAAGGCTCGCGCTCAAAGCAATCACCGTTATCGCCGGTACAGCCTCCGCCCCTCAGCCGCACGCTGAAACCGGGCGGTTGATACCATCTAAGGTCTTTAGTGGCATCGTCTCGAACTATATATTCGGCGATATATGGATTGCCCCCGCTGGTGTAATCGGAAAGGACTGCGGGGTCACCAAAAGCGCTGGTGATGCGAGGGTTGAAGTGGTAGATCCTGAATCGCGTCTGCGTAGCATTGGTGGAGGGAGGACTTTGATACTGACCACAAATCCCGCACGGGTCGTTATATGGAGTTCTGTACTCATCGGCCCGCCAGAAGGCAGTTCGGTTCCTTACATCCCGCTGGTTGGGGTAGGCCAGGAGGTGCATGCCGGGGTCGGCCGCTGAAGCATTGCTGGTGCAAGCGCCGGCGGAAGCCGGCCTATAATTGGGATCGCCACAACGTGCGTACATGTCAGCGGTGAATGTGGGCGTGGGTGGAGGTACGCATGGAGGAGAACAGGGTGGTTGTGGAGTTGGGAAGGCTGGTGGTGTTTCGCTGGCCGGTTTGTTGTAGGAATCGGGATCCCAAATCTCTACCGTGACAAAGTCGTTAGTGTAGTTTGCGGGCACGTCTATCCTGTACAGGTAACCATAGGGCTGCTGAACATACAGTGGATTTGTGATGCCCACGCCTCCATTGTTCCCATCAAAGCGCGGGGAGAAAGCGTCACCGCCCCTCCTCCAGCTGTCGACACCCCACACCATGAGGTTAAGCTCGGAGACCACGCCGGGATATCCAAATGGCTTGGTATTCATCTCCGCATAGGAGTTGATGTCGACAGTAGCCTCGGCGCTTATCCTGACGGTACGCCATGCGGGGACTATGCGCATGAAGAACGTATCTACATCCCATGTAGCCCTGACCAGTACCTGGTTGGGCGCGGGGTATTCTACCTGCGTGACACTCCGTGCAGCTGGTATGCCGTTCGTTTCCATCATCTGGTCGGCTTTGACCGTGGCGGATACAGGTATACTTGCGACAAGCATCTGGGCCGCCGAGAGCGCTGACACATCGACTGCGCTTTGCAATTTGGCACGTTTGCCCATCAGGTTACCGACATCAACAGCGAGGCCGACAAACATTACGAGCAAGCTCATCATCAAGGCGACGATCAGCAGGGCCTGGCCCTTAGACCTTGCGCGTTGCCGGGTGGTCTCAGGTTGTGAGTTGGACTGGTCGACAATAGTTTTGTTCTTCACTGGCATGGCTTTTCTCACTTTATAGAGTCTGTTGATTACGCTTGAGGAGGCAGTTAATAATCGTATTGGTGGACAATGGCAAAACCGGTCATGGGCAGCCTTGTATACGGGGCAATGAGGCTGGCTATGATGGGCGTATAGTTGTAATCGACTTCCACAATTGTGAAAGGCATATTTCTGTTTGGCTCAGGCCCAACGCTTGCCAGGCGCTGCTGTATAACAGAGCGCTGTACCCTGGGGTAATTGGGGTCGTTAGAGGGTGCTGCGCCGTAAATATGTGTTGGGGCCCATACGCTGATAGCGCCCGTGGAGTTGGTTGTGCCTGTAATGACGTAGATATTGATCTCTGTGCTCAGGGTGTAAGTGCCACTCGTTCCAAACTCGATGCCTGCCAGTTTATTGAGCACAAGGCTGGCTGTATCAGCGGGGCGACCGGCGTCCATGGTGAAGCGGGTTGCGTCGCGGGCTGCAGAAGTAACTCTGAGCCAGGCACTTATGGCAAGCCCGGCGTCAATAATAATAGCAAGCAATAGTACAAGTAGGGGGAGTATGAGGGCCATCTCGACTACGCTCTGGCCCCTCCGCTTTTTGGTTTCGGGTACCTGTTTGCGGGTGTCTGGGTTTTGTATTATGGATTGTTTCATAGTTCTTTACCTTTTACTATTTATAGATGGGGCGCATATGGACCACATGCGCCCCTACGGCTACTGACAACCGGATGCGTCTCCCTGGGTCGGCGTCATGGAAGAGCTAACGGTAGCATAGAGCGGGTGAGTGACGACGATAAAGACTGTATAGGAGCCTGTGCTAAGGGCGAACGAACCGACATTACAGACGAGATAACGGCCGGGTGAGGTAGGGATGGGAGGAAGGACACCCTGCCAGAGTATCTGCATACCGCCGGACCTCACAATGTAAGCGTCGACAGTGGCGTCGCTGATGGCAGCGCCGGTATTGACATCACGGACTCTAGCGCGGACATCAAGCTTGCGGTAATCGCCCTCGTCGTTATCGGTCTCTATTCTGGCCTGGAACTCCGATATGTACATCCGACCTGTAGCCGTTGGCGAAGGCGTAGGAGTGCTGGTAGAGGTCCTGGTCGGCGTATTCGTCGGCAGCGGCGTGGGGGTATTGGTGGGCGTGGACGTCTTGGTCGGGGTATTAGTGGGCGGCGGTGTTAGAGTGACGGTAGCCGTCCTTGTGGGTGTGCTGGTCTTTGTGGGTGTCATGGTGATAGTAGGGGTCCTGGTGGGAGTACCAGTCCTTGTGGGTGTGCCTGTCCTGGTAGGGGTCATGGTTATGGTAGGGGTCATGGTTATGGTAGAGGTCCTGGTAGGCGTGCCTGTCCTGGTAGGCGTGCCTGTCCTGGTTGGAGTCATGGTGATAGTAACGGTGCCGGTGGTGGTTGGGAGAGGAGTGTTAGTACGAGTGGGTGTCATGGTGATAGTGGGCGTGTTGGTAGGCGGCGGGGTAGGGGTACGGGTAGGGACGGGGGTCCAGGTGGGTAGGGGCGGTGGATTGGGAGGCAGGTTGGCACGGTCGAAGGACTGTACAGCGCCCCATTCCTCGTTGATTCCCTTATCTGAACCGTGCACCATAACGCGGGGCCAGAGGGAGCTGATGAGGGGGGTGAGCATTTCGACGTTATAATAGACGGTCACAAAGATGATGCCGCGGGGTGCGCCGCCGTCCCTGGGGTTGATGTCGGTTGCATGCCAGCCAAGTTCGTCGGGGAAGATCGTATTGGAGACGACGAGGCCGGTCAGGCCTTGATCGGCGGTCTCTCTGATGGAAACTCTACGAGGTTTATAACCGCCATTGACGAGGTCGGGCTTTTGCTCACCGGTGATGGCAAAGCGAACGGCCTGGCGAGCTGCGTTGTTGACTGTAACCTGGGCCTGAATGAGGCGTGCGGTGTCGATAATGGCGAAGAGGATGAGAAATAGGAAAGGGGCTGTGATGGCAAATTCAACGATGCTCTGGCCCAGGGTACGGCGCCTTGGGGAATCTGGAACCCTTACCCGACCCAGGTAAGATACGGAAGGGTTCTTGGACTTGGCCCTATTCAGACCGGTATGATATGAAAGTTTTACCGTTCTTATTATCTGTTTCATAATCGTTCCCCTTCGGGGAGTTATTGGTTATTAGTGCGGGTTGTGTGCGCTAATAACTAACGACTCGTATTAGTGATATACAAGGCGGGAAAGCTCGGAGAGACGTCGTTGTGGGCGGCAAGCCAGGAACACAAGAGCCATTCCGAGGATTCACTCAGCCAATGTTAATTATGGGTATGAGAGGAGGAATGGAAAATGGGAACTAGGTACTGCCCTGATTGGCTGAAAGTCATAACCAATCAGTATTATGCAAGTAGTACTTCGCCTTCTGGAATTAGGAAATAAGGAAGTCTTATCGGTCTAGTTTTGAATAAGGAAGTGTTACCGGTCTAGTGAGAAACTTCAATTCAAAACTCATAACTCATAATTCCATTGATGCGGGTCCATAGCACCGCAGCTTCCGTTCGACTCTCGAAACCGAGCTTATGAAGGATGCTGTGGATGTGGGCCTTTGAGGTGTTGGCGGTGATATAGAGGGCTCTGGCTATTTCCTTATTGCTTTTACCCTGGGCAACGAGTGCTAATACCTCAAGCTCGCGCGGGGTGAGGCGGTCGAGGCGAGTTTGGCTCATAGCCGCCTTGAGCCGCATCGCCCAATTAGTGGTATCTTGTTTTGCCACCGATGGCTCGGGCAGCCCATCAATAGGATCGTTTGCCAAGCCTGTCCCATCCCTTCCGCGCCCAGTCTGGCGCTTGAGATGTTCCAATAAGCGTTATTATAGAACATAAGTACTAATAATGGAAGTGCTTTGTCCCCAATTACATTCTATTATTACCCGAAAGGATAAGATAACAACATCGATAATTGGGTTTAGGACGTATAACTCGGAGGGAAGCGTCAATTCATAATTCACCATTCCATGTACAATGGCCCGATTGTTGCGTTATAATTACAGGTGGGGAGCCGTGGTGCGAATGCGGCATAGAGAAGTTTGAACACAAAAGAGAGATAAATGCGCGTAGAGAAAGATAATTACTGGCACACGACACCTCCAACGCCTTACTTGGGCGATTATGACGATGATGGTGAACAAGGAGGGGAAGGGTCTTACAGCAGCGGCTCGCGCCCGAACGTGGTGCGTGAAGTTGCGGAAACAATATTGCTGACGCTGCTGATATTCTTCGTGGTGCGCGCGGTGGTGCAAAACTTCAAGGTAGAGGGAGATAGTATGCTGCCGTCGCTGCATAGTGAGCAGTACCTTCTGGTGAACAAGGGCCTCTACTTCCGGTATGACGCTAACTTCCTGGAGCATGTCTCCAGTCCTGAAACCCCGACAGATATGCGCTATTTATTTCACGGCCCTCAGCGCGGGGACATAGTGGTCTTCGAGGCATGGGACGAGCCGCGTGACTTCATCAAGCGGGTGATAGCTGTTGAGGGCGAGACGGTAGAAGTAAAGAAGGACGCGGACCCGGTGGGCGACCCAAAACGAGATTGCGGTGAATGCGGGGTTTATGTTGATGGTGTTAAATTGAATGAGCCATACATCCGGCAGCGTCCGGATTACGACTACCCACCGACCTTGATCGGCCCTAATGAGATATTCGTGCTTGGCGATAATAGGCGGAACTCAAGCGACTCCCATATCAAGGGGCCATTGAACGTCGAGCGCATCATAGGTACGGCCTTTGTATCGTATTGGCCGCAAAGCGAGTGGGGACTTCTACCCCACCCAACCTACGCGGAGATAGAGAAGCCTTAGCGAGTGGTGAGTAGTGAGTGGTGAGTGGTGAGTGGTGAGTAGAAACCTGAAGAGACACAAACCCTATACCCCTTGTCATTCTGAACGAAGTGAAGGATCCGTTCCCGCGCGTATAAAATATTATCCTAATCCCTGATCCCTGATCCCTGATCCCTCACCACTTAGCATGAGCGGCGCGAACGAAACGCCCAACCCCACCGGAGCGAGAAGCCATTCCCCGCCAGGCTTGAAGCCTAACTTATCGTAGACACGGCCCGCTGAGATGTTGTCCTTCAGGTAGAAAAGGCCTATCTGCTTGATCCCCTTCTCGAATAGATGAGCGCACAGCCCGCCGACACACAACGTCGATAGACCTCTTACCCTGTAGGAGTGGAGGGTCGCCACGCCGCCGAGCATCGCAACTGACGGGCCGTTAACCCCTCCGGCCTCGGCACTCGAAAGCGCCGCCGACACAACCTTGCCGTCGTCTTCGACCATGAAGAGCGTTCGTAATGCAATCTGCTCGGTAAGGCGGCTCAACCAGGCAGCACGCGACGGTAGCCTCGCCAGAGAGTAGAACCCCACGCTGTAGAAGTCTATCAGGCGCTCGATGTCGGCCTCGGTCGCTGTTCTAGATAAGTATTGCTCATGCGCCAGTGGTATTGAGAAGTCTTGCGGCTCAAGTATATAGAAGTGGCAACGGTCTACCAAGCGGGTATCAACACCACGAACCAGACGCAATAAAGGGTCGATTTGAGCTGCGTGCCCACTGACGAGGCTCAACATGCCTGTGTTGCCACGCACTTCAACAATATCTGCAAGGGCTTGGAGCGTCTCAATGTCGCCCGGAGTGTGGTAGATACCGCCTGTGCCACGAAGCACCGAGAGAGCGCCCACGAACTTCTCTTCCCTGAAGACGCCGATTGCCCACGAGCCGCCATGCTCTTCAGGCGCTTCCAGCCCAGTATCCGCCAGGGCGCTCAAATGGAAGACATTATGGGCAGGCTCGCGCAAAAGAAGCGCTTCAAGCGCAGGACGGTCGGTGTGGGTGAGAACGCGTGTTGTCATGCGGGGCTATTGGGTGCTGACTGGTGATTTGTAGGGGCGGACCCGTGTGTCCGCCCGGTGTTAGTTATAACCTATGTGGGATTGTGCTAACTAGATTGGCGCATGCTTTGAGCGAGTTAGACGTATTCATAAGGCACCCCCGGAGATTAGGGATGAGGTATATTTGTTTGCCATAATCTGCTCTCTATACGCACAAATATAGTATTGCCACAAGCCGTAAGTAGGGCTATAATCACCACTACAGCCGCTATAAGGTTCTCTCCCGATTCTACTTCTACATTTCTACTAAATTCCCCTCGTAAACCTTATCCCAGTTTCTGACAGTCTGGTGTCGCCAGTTCAGCCATCCTCTAACGTATTGTCAGGTCGCTTTTACACCTTCCCAGGAGGTGAAATATGAACACTGCAAGACTTAATCCCATCATGGGTATGTTGTTGCTGTTGCTGGTCGGTGTAGCTCTGGCGCTCTCTTTCTCGGCGAATTCTCCCAAGACGAACCTGGGACAAGCGCAAGGGTCACCAACACCTATGACACCTCAGCCAACACCCCCGACGCCTGTAAATGGCACCCCTACCCCTTCCAATGCTGGACCATCCCCAACTGCTACCGGAATACCTGAAATCAGTCCGTCGATCATAGTACATCCCACTATATCGTGGGTACCAGGTCCGACCCCTGACCCTACAGAAATAGCAGCGCAACAGAGAGTAGATTATTTATTCCACCTATTGTACCAGGAGCCGGGTACTATCATCGCTCAGGGTACCAATGCTACTCCAGTTGGTACAAATGGCCCAACAAGCTACTATGTAGAAGAGGTTACGCTCCCTGGTCCCACAAATTTTGAAGCAGTAGGAAGAAATATCACTGTAGATAAAGTGTGGCGTTTTGTAGTTACAGGGCAACTAGGATCTTCAGAGGTGGGTGCCTTAGGATGGCACGTCTGGATTGATAATGCATCAATAGGTGTGGGGGCACCAGACGGTCAAGGAGAAGGAATCATTGCCATAGTAACCGACCGCACAATATTACGAGAGGGGGCGATCATCAGCATTAGTTATGGCAACATGCCTGAGAAGATTGGAGCTGAAGGCATACCAGTGTTCGACCCTCTACAGAGGATTGAGTTACCAGAAACGCTTCACATAGCGCCCTAAGAGCAGGAGGGTAACATGAAGAATAGTCTCAAAAGAAACTTGGCAGTTTGCTTTCTGACAGACTTGTTGTTGGAAGCACATCCATTCTCTGTCGATAGTGTTAGGTCGTTGTCATGTTGTTACACCTTTTCAGGAGGTGACGTATGAATGTTGCAAGGCTTAGCCCCATCATGGGTATGTTGTTGCTGTTGCTGGTCGGCGTAGCTGTGGCACTCTCCTTCTCGGCGAATCCTCCCAAGACGAACCTGGGGCAAGCGCAAGGGTCGCCAACACCTATGACACCCCAGCCACCCTCTCCTTCTTCTACTACGGTAGGCACTACTCCCACGAACACAACGCCTTTACCACTCACCCCCACACGGGCAGGTATCACTCCTACGATAATACCCGAATGGACGCCGGGGGGGCATGTGCCATTTGAAACTCCTAACCCCACAGAAATTGCTCAGAACGAAATGGGACGCTATTTATCTGACGCCTTTTACAGCCAGCGTGGGACGGTTATCGCACAAGGAACCAACACAACGCCTGTGCCAGGCGATACTCTTCCTATTTCCATAACTACATACGTTGTCGAAGAAGTTACCCTGACTTCTGCAGTAACCTGGGAAGTTCTAGTGCCCAATCCTGCAGAGCATAATCTCCAGTTGCAAACCCGGACATTTGATAGATTTTGGCGTATTAAGGTGTTAGGTCCGGGACCTTTCTGGACAGGCAACAACATTTGGATGATTTGGATTGATGACAATCCCGTAGGAAATGCAGTCGAAGCAAGAGACCGAGTTATGACTGTCATATTCGACCGTGCATTGTTGCGTGAAGGTGCTCGCATAGGGGTTGATTATGGGAGTGGGCCTTCATATTTACCGGAGACACTCCACCTCAACTTGCCTTAGCGTCAGGGGGAAATCGTGAAGATCTTAAACAGGAATCTTGCCATCTCACGTTACGCAGCTTGATCGGTAAACCCAGCCCGGCGAATAAATTCACGGGCTAATTGGAAGCAAAGTCCGCCTGCGCGGACTGAGTTGGTAATATATTTAAGCCAGTCCCCGTAGGGGGACTTTGCTTCCAATTAGCCCGTGAATTTATTCGCCGGGCACTGCATAAAGTGAGTTCATAAGGGTTACATACTGCTTCTTCCCCTCATGTAGTAATAGCCGAGGCCACCCAAGCCCGCTATTACCAGCGTTCCGCCTAGTAAGTAGAGGAGCAGGTTGGAGTTGCTTGCTCCGGCTGTGGAGGCTAGCGGCGTAGAAGTAGGCGCGGGAGAAGTCACCTGTGGGGAAGGTGTTGTTTCCCTGGTAGGGGAAACAGTAGGGCTGACCGCAGTGGGGCTTACTTGCGCAAGGGTGGGAGTCGCTGCGGCGGGAGCTGTTGTGGAGGTTGGCGGTACAAGTGTCGGGCTTGGAGGCATAGTCGGGGGTATCGCTGCCTTCGTGCGGGTAGGCGCAGGGTTGACGGGTGTGCCTGCTGGCTGGCTGACGGGGCCGGGATACTTCGAGGCTGCCGCCTTGACCGCGTTATAGACCGGCTGCGGACCGAAATCGGGATTTAGCATACCGAAGTAATACTCCGCCTTCTCGGGAGGTATGTCACCGACCTGCCTGAAATACCAGATAGCGACCACCCCTGCCCACGGCCAGTTCTTCCGAGCGTATTCCACCCCGGCCACCGTCCAGTCGGCTTGCTGCTGTGGGGTGACATGCCGCCAGTAGTTACGTTCGGCTTCGGGTAGGCTGTCGGGCGAGGCATTCCAACCGAACTCATCGAACCATATAGGGCGGCCCGTGTCGCCGTTCTTCACCATGATGTCGCGCAATAACTCGACTCGGCGGAAGTTTAGCACGCTTGGACTGGGTGGTGCCTCCGGCGGCTGGTCGAGACCGTAAGCATTTGCCGAAGCGACATCGAAGTTGCCTTTCACCCCGGCGGCATACATCTGGTTCCAGTAATCTATCTCGTTCATGTTGCCGCGAGAGGCCGTCGTCTCGGTCGTCATCGCCATCGGCGCGGTCAGCAGCACGGCGTTCGGGTGCGCCGCTTTCACCGCCGGGTAGACTGCTTTGAGCATATCGACGTATGCCTTCGGGTCCACAGCCTTACCGGGGACCCACTCGCCCGTCAGGTTCGGCTCGTTCCATATCTGGACATACTTGATGCGCCCTTTGTAATGGTCGAGCAGCGCGTTCACGAAGTCTGCAAGGTCTGCGTTGCTCTTGATAGGCGAGCTACCACCGGCCTCAGCCTTTGCCCAGCCAGGCGCATGATCTACACGGGCGATGACGTTTATGTGGTATTTTTCGGCCAGGTCTACCATGCGGTCGAACTTCTCCCAGGAAGACTTTTGCCACTTGTCGTCGTAAAAGTACCCCTTCTTGAACTCAATTTCCTGCCAGGGGAACTCCTGCTTCACCCACGCGATATTGGCTTCCGCGACCAGGCGTAACGTCTCTTCCAGCTTCCACGGCTCGACTTCTTTATGCAGGAAGAGGTTCACACCGAACGGGTTGTCGGGTATAGGCTTAGGCTGCGCGGCCGGTGCTGCCGAGGCGAAGATAGGTAAGGCCAGAAAGAGAAGAGAAAGCAGAGCCGAGATTCTTGCAAACTGGCTCGCTTTATTAGCGGGAACACGCAATTTCAAAGGGGGAGCCTCCTAGGGGTATGCCGCAAATGTGGAACGATGCGACCGTAAGTCTGAATCTATAACGTGTGAGAAGCAGCAGGGTCGTGCTCAGGATACATTGCGGGTCTATCCAGCGCAAATAGTTCCACAGTAAGCTTTAGCCGTAGATGACGTTGCCCTGGCTATCGACATGAACAGGCATGGATGCCAGCGCACGACGCGCCGGACCTTGTGTGACCCTCCCTGACTTGGCATTGAAGCAGGCCCAATGCAATGGACAGACCAGAAGCTGGGAGTTCGCATCGTACTGCAATGGATAAGGCTTGTGCGTACAGTTATTACTGAAGGCATTGACCGTACCGTCGGCCTCATGAACCAGGATGCCGGGCTCGCCCGTGTCAGGAGCAATGAAAGTAACGGCGCTGTTCGCTGGACAGGCGGCCAGGGTGGTCAAAACAACACCGCTATTCGCCTCCGTGCCAGGATCGGCCGGGGCAGGGGAGTTCTCGGCTACAGCAGGCGAGGTCGGCGACGGAGTATTAGCGCCATTATTCGCGTTATCATCTGAGGAGGGTGCCGTGGGCTGGGGCGCGGCCGGCTTGTCGTCTACTGCCACTGCTGTGGGAGAGGGGACGGCGGTATTATCGGCTGCGGGCAGGTTGTTGGCCTGGGGCCTGTAAGGAGCGGGACCGCTGCCGGTTGACCCCATTACCTCCTCTGTGACCTTAAACGAGATGGCCGCGATCCCGGCTAGTAGGGTAGCTCCCCCAAGTACCAGGAAGCGGCGGCGTGACAGAGTGCCAGGCGAGCTATCTTCAGTCGATGGCTGCCAGGGGACCAGTGTCGGTGTCACTTCCCCAGCCGCCCTGGGGCGCGCCGGTGCCGGGACACGCATACTCTCTCGACGCCTGTGGACGATTACGCCGGCCCCCTGGACCATAACCACGATCAAAGTAAGAGTCGCCAGAGCGCCCAGTAAGAGGCCGTCCCGCTCGTTATAGAGTTGATAACCGAGAGTGTGGATGATTGTCAACACGATAAGCGGGTACGTCCACTGCTGAACGCGCTTCCACTTCTTCCCTTTTAGCCAACGCAACGAGCGATCGTTCGAGAGCACGAGCAGCACAGAGATAATAATCGTTGCCAGCAGTCCAACATAGTTACTCAAGCCGAAGAGGTCCAACTGCGGCAGGTAGCGGTCCCCGACCTGTTGGAAGAAATAGAGAAGTAACTAGTAACTGGCCCTGAGCGTAGATTTGAAAGCTGAAGAAGACGTGTAGTAGGGCGGTGACACCGGCCCAGATACCAACATCACGCCTGAGATAGAGGTTCACCGGATTGCGCCGCTGGCGGGCCAGGTAGAGGGGACCGATCAACAAGCTCGCTACCAGGTAAACGAGCGAAACGTACCCCAGCCCCACCGAGAGAGGCTCGGCAAAAACAGCCGAAGGGTCGTAGATAAAGGCCAGCTCGCAACCGGCAATCGTGCCTGCCGCCAGCGCCAGGTGCGCCCGCAGGCGGTCCCTGGATACCAACGGTTTTCTCGGTTTTGTTCCTGACTTCATGGTCATCTTCTGCTTCCGTAGTTGATTACTGTTTCTACTCCGAAGAGCAGAGTCCAGGCACAAGTTTACTAGTATCGTGTGAAAGGGAGACCAAGGCGATCTCAGTGCACCTGCGCACCGCTCACGCAGTGTCCAGGCTATTTCATCACAATACCAGTATAAAACGGAAGAATTAAGAGAAGGACAGGAGATTGTTAAGGAATGATGAGGTTCCCTGTGCGGCCAGATAGCCCACGTAGACTGACAACTAATATGATTATGTCAACTATGAGCATCGCGTTGTAAGCAACAGCAGCCAGGGGAGCAGCGGGCGCGCCATGCAGCAGGGGTACCAGTGGGCCGTTCGTTGCCAGTTGGATTATGGCGAATATAGCTATCAGGTCCACAAGTTGAGCGCGCCTTATTGCTTTGGGGTTGCCCTTTGCGATCAGTTTGCCACGCAACATGAACGAAAAGGTGTGCAGGATCGGCATTGGTACGAGCCAGTGTGCCACATCCACGGCGCTGACGGCGGTGAGTGGGGGTGCCTGAATGATAGTGGTGAAGAGCCAGTGCGAGAACGGCGTGAATGTCGCAAGTGCCATCAGCGCCGCCAGCCCGATGCCGAAGCCAATCAAAACCCGAGGCCCTTTCTCCCTCGTTTCCGGGTCGGCGCTGCTGTTCCAGGCAATAGACGCCTGGGTCATGCTCAAGGTCGGGCCAAAGACGAGGAAAGCCATGCTCCAGGCGATAGCATAGCTTGCGACCGCCACCACGCTGCCGGTGGGGGATGCCCATGCCACCGCAGCCGATGCGATACCCGCCGTTACTATTGGCTGCATCATTGTGCTCATCACGGCGGTGCCCGCAAGCGGGAAGAAGAAGCGGCGTATGTCGCCATAGGTGGGAGGCGCTTTGCCCGGTGTGGACTCGGGCATTGCCCTCAATACCCGGCCTGTCCAGCCATGCACGGCGGCTGCCTCTGCGGTCACGCTCACCAGCATCGCCAGCACAGCTATGGCGGCAGGCTCTATGTAAATGACGCTCGTGCCAAGCCAACCGAAGAAAATAAGCGCCACAATAAGCGACCCCATGCGCACCAGACCGCCCGCACCGACTACCTTGGGGTGGCCGTGCTTGATTAGCGCGCCCTGGTAGAGCCGCCGCCAGCCTATCGGTATCGGCCACAGAAGGAACGCCCATAGTGCAGGTCTGGCAGATTCGGCCACGCTCGGCGGGATGTTCATTATGCCGCGCACTATGAAGTCATATATTGGGGAGAAGGCGATAACGGACGCCAGCACAAGCAGCACGCCCGCCATAATCAGATAGAAACGCCTCAGCATTTTGAACACAGTCAGGTCGGACGACAGCGCAGTCGAAATATCGATCATCGCAATATGGGACGCCTCGTAGACCAACGCCATCGAGAAGGCCACGCGCAAAGCCGCCACTGAATTATCAGGATTAGGGAAGCGGTTGAGCACGCCGTTCACGATGGGGAGGTCGAGCGTCATCATCAGCCCACTGAAGGCGAGAGGTAAATAGAAGAGCAGGAGGGAGAGGTAGGAGACTCCGCGTGCCTGTGAGGAAGCGTCTTGCGGGGCCGTGGGAGCATGAGGACTCTCTTCGGCCTCCTCGACGCGGAGTGCAGAGGTCATAGTAGATTATACAATATCTATTCACCGCAGAGACGCAGAGAGCGCAGAGTTACCATGAGTGGTTTGTAGTTCAGTAATGGTATAGCCCCGTCTTTGGAATTTCCCAACAAGGAATCTCCGCGCCCTCTGCGTCTCTGCGGTGAAATGCAAAACCGTTTGACACCCTTCCTTGCCTTGTGCGACAATGCGCGCCGGAGCGCATCACTATGAACATCGAGCTCAAGAAGTACAAGAAGGAATACGGACACTCATACTCGTTTGGGGTATTCTCCACCCTGGAGTTACTACAAGCCAGGCCCGAGCAAGTAGTTCGGGTGCTGGTAAGCTCACGCGGGGGCAAGAACGAAGGCGTGCGCAAGCTGGAAGAAATATGCAGGCGCAGGCAGATAGCCACCGAAGTCAATGACAGGCTGATCGAGCGCATCTCGGCCAAAGAGAACCACTACGCTATTGGCATCTTCCGCAAATACACCCAGGAGCTAGACGCCGACACTAACTATGTGGTGTTGGTGAATCCATCCGACATGGGCAACCTCGGCACGATAGCGCGTACCATGCTCGGCTTCGGCATGGCAGACCTCGCGCTCGTCAAGCCCGCCGCCGACATATTCGACCCCCGCGTGGTACGTGCCTCGATGGGGGCGATCTTCAAACTGCGCTTCCACTACTTCAATACCTTCGACGAATACAGGTCAGGATACACACACCACAACCTCTACCCCTTCATGACAGGCGGCACCAGTACGCTCGATGAAGTCAAATTCGAGCATCCCTACAGCCTAATCTTCGGTAATGAGTCGTCAGGTCTGCCCACCGAGTACTCAGAGTTGGGAACAAGCCTCACGATACGCCACAGCAGTGCCATCGATTCGCTCAGCCTGCCGCTTGCTGTGGGGATAGCACTGTATGCTACAACTAGGGGTAATTTTCTAGGAAGGTAATACCCCTCGTCGATCTAGCAGGGTACTAATGATTGGAGAGCTAGAATGCCAGCGAGAGTAGAGATGTCTCAATCTGAAGTCGAACACCCACGAGTCTTCATAAGCTACAGTCATGACTCCAAAGTGCATATGGATCGTGTCTTGAAACTTTCGGATAAGTTACGCAAAGAGGGAGTCGACTGCTTTATTGATCGGTACGAAGAAGCAGGTCCTCCTGAAGGGTGGCCACGTTGGATGGCGGCTCAGATCAAAAGAGCGAAATTTGTTCTGGTAATATGTACAGCAGATTACGAGCGGAGATTCTTAGGGGAAGAAACCTCAGGGAAGGGTTTGGGAGCAACTTGGGAAGGTGCAGTGATAACACAGGATATTTATGATGCACAAGGTAACAACAGTAAGTTCATACCATTACTGTTTGCACCAGAAGATGCCAATACGATCCCCGGCGTTCTGAAAAGCGTGACCAGATATATGCTGTACAGCGAAGAGGGATATGAGAAACTTTATCGACGTTTAACCAACCAGCCGCAAGTACAAATACCAGCCTTAGGTCAGTTACGACCGATGCCATTGCTCAAACATCAGGAGGATTTCGAAAGCACTGGCTTATCGGACAGATCGAGTGAAGAGCAAGCTTCGAGCACGAACTCTTCTACTAACCAAACGACCGTGATAAGAGCTGTGGGCACAGTTATCCCTTCTCACTGTAACTACTCAGACATATCACCCACGGATGACTATTATTATGCCGTGCAACATCTCTGCGCTATTGGCGCTGTAACCGGGTATGCTGACGGCACATTTCGTCCAGAAAGCAATATGACACGAGGTCAGTTTGCTAAAATAATTTCAAATACACTTGAATTCACTGGTGATTCCGGAGGACAGATATTTGAAGATGTTCCGCCAAGCAACACGTTCTTCGAGTGGATAAACCGCTTAGCGGAACGTAACATTGTACGAGGATATGCGTGCGGCACAATACCAAGCGAACCGTGCGTTCCTTCTAGCAACAAGCCATATTTCAGGCCCTTTGATGACCTTGCCAGAGAGCAGTTGTGCGAGATTATTATACGAGCAGGAGTCTGGCCGACTAATTCCACAGGAGGTCCGCATTTCAGGGACGTACCTCTGAGCAATCCGTTCTTTCAGTATGTAGAAACAGCTTACAACAACGGCATAATCTCTCCATTAGAAGATAGTATCTTCGGATTCGGCAGTCCAGCCACTCGTGGGCAAGTTTGCAGTGCTGTTTACAAAGGAATTGTTATTAACGAAAAGAACAAGAACGCCCAGTCAAAATCGACTAGGCGCTAAAGTAACTGACTGGAGTATGCTTTAAGTAGCGACTGGCGCACTATGCAGTTACGCCTACTGGCATCCTCTCGTTTAATTCCTCTAATGCATCTACTACTTCCTTGATAACGTAATCCGGCGTAGAGGCGCCCGCTGTGACGCCTACCGTCTTCACGCCCTCAAACCATGCTTCCTCTAGTTGCTCAGGGCGTTCTATGTGGTAGGCGGGGCAGAACTCAGAAGCGATGTCGCGCAGGTGGCGAGTGTTGGCCGACTCGTAGCCGCCGACTACCACCATCACGTCTACTTCTTTGGCGAGGTCTACGGCGGCAGGCTGGCGCTTGGCAGTCGGCAGGCAGACCGTATTGTGGGCGTGTACCTCGCAGCCATGCTCCAGGAAGCGGTCTATCACCTCTCGCACGAAGCCCTTGTACCACTCGGTGTTCTGGGTGGTCTGCGAGATAAGGGCAATACGACGTATCTTGGCGGCGGGGGTGCCTGATGCGGTCAGATGGGCGTCTATCTCCTCAACGCTCTTGGCGCAGATAGCGCGACGGGCACTGTAGCTCTTGATCTTGCTCTTCGGCTTGTCGCCCTCTTCCTCACCAGAACCTTCCGTGACCTCATCGAAAACTGAATTGGCCCAGCCGAGGATGCCCTGCACCTCCGGGTGAGGCTCATCGCCGTACACTATTACCCAGTGGCCCTGCTCCATCAGCGTCTTCGCAAGCTGCTGCACACGGGTAACCAAGGGGCAGGTGGTATCTATCAGTTCGAGGCCCGACGCCGCGACTCGCTTATAGACTTCCGGGGCCGCACCGTGGGCAGTAACAGCTACGGTAGGCGCATCTACTACATCGAGACCGCCAACCACACGCACGCCCTGGGCATTAAGCCTGTCCACAAGCTGCGGGTTATGCACCAGCGTGCCGAGAGTATCGATACGCTTCCTGCTCTGGCCCGCTTCGTCAATCAATTTGAGGGTATCGCGCACGCCGAAGCACATACCCATCTCTTTTGCCATCTTTATCTCTAACATTTTTATATCTCCGCCTAGAAACCTACCGAAGGAAGGGCTTGATGCATCAAGCCCCTACAGCGCATCAGGCAACCGGCTGTATATCCCCTTGGCCCGAGTAAGATACTGGTAATCAACCAGCATACGGCGCAAGGTGCAGTAATCTTCGTTTACTTCCTCTAATATAACGTTTATCTCTCGCTCTTTATAGTGCTTTTTGAACTCGAATCTCTCCGCTACTTCATCCAGGATCACTAGCAACTGCTCGTGCTTCTTGGGGAAGACGGTCAACTTGCCACCCGGCATGAAGGTCTCAAGGGTCATTTCGCGGGCGTCGGTCGGACGCGGCTTCTGGCCACGGTACTTCGCCATCGCCTGCCTCGCCTGCCGGAAGCCGTCTTCGTTAAGGACGTAGCGCGTATATTGGTCGGGATGCCCCGCAGATGGGTTCTCCTGTCTGGCAAGCCCAAAGTACTGCAAAAGGTCCAACTGCCGGATAAGCTCTCTGTGAGAAAGCCCTACCTTCTCGGCAAGCTCCATCCTGTTCGCAGGCCCATTCGAGAGGGCAGCAGTGATGCGCAGCCTATCGAGATCGAACAACGCGCTCGCCAGATTGACCAGCGCCTCGACACCGTTATCGGCGGCTACTTCTGCAGATGCATCTTTCTTCTCGCCTATCAATGTTTCCATCTTCTTCACGCCCCTACATAAAAACAAGCAAGGGCCTGCTCATCTTACACATGAATCATACCAACTGGCGGGTCTTGTGTCAATCAGACTTTGGGATCAGTCAGGGTATAATCATTCTCGGCAAGGAGGTGTAATCGTAGGGGCGGACCCATGTGTCCGCCCTCTTGCCTTCCCACGATCTTTCCGGCAGGCGAACCGGGCGCACACATGGGTCCGCCCCTACATACATTTCTCTATCGAGAACGATTAAACACTGGGGTCAGTGGCCCCAAGATGAGGTGATGAAATGCCCGCCTTAGCTTTTATCCAGGCGACTCCAAGCGAGACGAGCGGCGGCCAGGTCCCACAGGGCGTGGCCCACGCTTTTGAAGATCACCGGGCCATCGATTGGCCTGGGCAAAGCTATTGCCTCTTCCAAAGGAGTAACGCGCCCCCAATCGACTCCCGCCAGGATCAAGTCGCCTGCCTCTGCCCTTGCTCCTTCCAGCGTGTCCACGAAGAGATGTGCGGCCTGCACTAAATCAGACGGCAATTCGGCACGATCTGGCTGGAAGGCCCCTACGGCTGCAATAAAGGCATCCGCACGTACCTCCGCAGGGAGGACCGGAGTAGAACTTGTGGTGGCCGTAACAATCAAGGGCGTGCGAGCAAGCACGTCCGCCGGTCGAGAAATAGCCTGGGCGTCAACTCCTAAAGAGCGGGCGTAAGTGGCGAGTTCCTCGGCATGGGACAGGTCCCGTGAAGCGATATAAACTTGCGGCACCCCTAGTCCCTGCGGCATAGCCTCCAGGTGAGTTCGGCCCTGCGTTCCCGCGCCGACAATCAACAGTGGTCCTGCGGGGTTAGGGGCAAGCGTCTGTGCGGCGAGCAGAGATAAGGCTGCCGTGCGCCGGGCCGTAACGGTGACCCCATCCAACCAGAGTAGACGCTCTCCCGTGCGTGTATCGAATACTATCACCTCGGCTTGCACGCTAGGCAGCCCCTGGGCCGCATTATGAGCATGCACAGTAACTAACTTGGTGATGGTAAGCTCGTCGTCGGCGGCAGGCATAAGCAACAGGACGCCTCCGCCTGCGAGAGGAACGTGCAGGCGGGATGGCGCGCTGGCCCTACCTGCACGCTTATCGACAAGTACTGCTCTCAGCTGTTCGGCGAGTGCTGGATAAGGCAATAAGGCCGCTGTTTCTTGCGCATTGAGTACCTTCATGCTAGGCTATTATAGCCCATACGTAGCCGCATCGAAGGAATCTCTCATATGCAATTCAACCGCATTTATTCCACTATTGAGTGCCACACGGCTGGCGAACCTTTGCGGGTCGTCACCGGAGGGGTGCCGCAAATCCAGGGGGCGACTATTCTTGAACGGCGGAGGTGGGCACAAGAGCACCTCGACCACGTGCGGCGAGCGTTGATGCACGAACCGCGAGGCCATGCGGACATGTACGGCTGCTATGTAACGCCGCCTGTCACGCCAGAAGCTGACCTCGGAGTAATCTTCATGCACAACGAGGGCTACAGCACCATGTGTGGGCATGGGGTAATTGCCCTGGCAGCGGTAGCTGTGGCAACCGGTATGGTGCCTGCCGTGACGCCTGAGACACGCGTCGGGCTGGATACACCCGCTGGGTTCGTTGAAGCGTTCGTAGAATGGGATGGGGAGAGGACGGGGCGTACCCGCTTCCGCAACGTGCCATCGTTCCTATACACGCGAGATTTGACGGTAGAAACGCCGGGCTTTGGCGCGCTGACGGTAGATATAGCATTCGGCGGGGCATTTTACGCATACCTGGATGCTGCCCAGGCCAGGCTGGCAGTCAGGCCCTCGGATTACCGCTCATTGATCCAGCTTGGGGAGGAGGTTAAGCACGCAGTCGAAGCAGCTATACAGGTGGTCCACCCGTTAGAGCCTGAACTGCGCGGCATTTACGGCACCATCATCGACGGCCCGCCTCCACAGCCTGGAGCCGACCAGGCGAACATATGCATCTTCGCTGATCGGGAAGTCGACCGCTCGCCTACCGGAACGGGCACAGCAGGACGGGTGGCCCAACTGTACGCTCGCGGACGGCTGAAAATAGGCCAGTCGTTCGTCAACGAGAGCATTATAGGCACTCACTTTGTAGGACGGGTGCTGGAAGAGACAACTGTCGGCGACCTGCCTGCCGTTATCCCGGAGGTATCGGGCCAGGGTTACATCGTAGGGTTCGCCCAGTGGCTTGTCGACCCCAACGACCCGGTAGCAGAAGGCTTCTTCCTGCGCTAATTCTCCGATCCCTAATCCCTAACCCCTAACCCCTAATCCCTAACCCCTAATCCCTAACCCCTAACCCCTAACCCCTAACCCCTAACCCCTAACCCCCGTTGACGCCCACTGCCCCCTTTGGTACAATTACCGTGGAGAGATGGCAGAGCGGTCGAATGCGTCCGTCTTGAAAACGGATGACCGATGAGGTCCGTGGGTTCGTATCCCACTCTCTCCGCCCCTATATTTGGCCTGGCGCAAGGCTGATGACCAAAGGCTTGATCTAGTCTTTGGCATTTTCTGTCTCTTAATCTTACAGTCTTACAGTGGCCTGCTTATTGCGCACCTTTTTGCTGCCACATGCGTTAGTATAGTGGTACAAATGGAGTATGTTAGGAGGGACCATTGCCTCCGGTGCGGGGGCGTGGCCTATTTCGTACTCGTAGTATGCCTTTCCGTTGGAGACACTATGGCAAACTTTCGACCTCGTAGCACCAGGCCAGCCGAGCGCCACGTGGGGCACCTTCTTTCATCTTCTCATGTAACAACCCCGCTGGCACGCCTTCGCGCGACCGCATCTCCTAACTTCTTGGAGGCGTTGTACGGCACTACATACGGCACGCCTTCGCGCGACCGCATCTCCTTCTACCCTCTGGCTGAGTGGAGTGCTCCTGCTAGGTGGCATCTCAGTCGGCCTTCTCCTCTCGACCCAGTGGCAGCCCCAGGCTGCGGGTGCTACTCCATCTTCCCCTGTCACTCGCCAATCAGGCCGTGAGATCGTGGTATCTACCATAGGCAGGCTAGAAGATGAGCAAGCCGACCTGAAAAAGCAGATCGCAGACTTGCGCTCCCGCCTCAACGAAGTACAGGCCACCGAAGCCAAACAAAAGACGAGCTTGTCGGATATCAACCAACAGATCGAGCAGCAGCGTATGGTCTCCGGCATGATACCTGTACACGGCCCAGGTATTACAGCGACCTTCGATGACAGCGCCGCTCGCTCTGTGCCGGAGAACGAAGACCCGGCTAACTACATCCTGCACGATTACGACTTGCGCGACATCCTCAATACCCTCTGGGCCGCAGGTGCCGAAGCCATAGCCCTCAATGGCGAGCGAATAGTAAGCAACACCTCTCTCTATTGCGTCGGTACGACCGTGATTTGCAATGCCACGCGCTTATCACCTCCTTACGAAGTGCGGGCAATTGGTGAGCCGGAAGCGCTTGGGGCTGCCCTGACAGGCTCGCCCCAGATGGCGAAGTTCAACCAGCGCGCTCAGATATACGACCTACCCGTGAATGTCGAGCTTAACCGAGATGTACAGGTCCCGGCCTATAACGGCTCACTGGTCTTCAAATACGCGACCACGCCTTGACGGGTTGTTAGTTGTTAGTTCTTAGTGACAAGAACGGTACTAACAACTAACAACTAACAACTAACAACTAAAATGAACAGATTACACTCACAACTAATAATCGGCCTGCTCTGCATGCTTCTCGGTGTGATGCTGGTGACCCAGTTTCGCACTCGCAGGCTCGCCCTGCAAGATGTGCCCACGTCTGCGAGCGACCAGGCGACCTTCATCAGCCAGCTTTACGACAGCAACACCCGGCTTCGCAGCCAGGTAAGCGATTTATCGGGTGAGCTTGCCCGGTATGAGCAGGGCGGCACCGGCAGCACTACCAACTACGACAGCGTTGTCCGCGACCTGCAAACCTTGCGAATGGCAAACGGCGAAGTCGAGCTTACCGGGCCGGGAGTGACAGTCTTCGTCGGTGGTGAAGTCAGCGTGTTGGAGTTGCAGGACCTGGTAAACGAACTGCGTAACGCTTCCGCCGAGGCGATCTCGGTGAACGGAGTGCGAGTTGTGACGCGCTCGGCCATGATCGGCGACGAGACGGGACAGGTAGTCATCGACCGCCAACTCCTCTCTCGACCCTATCGCCTCGAAGCAATAGGCGACCCCGACACCCTGGCGCCTGCTCTCCAACGCAAAGGCGGCCTGATAGCCCTTCTCCAGGCCGGTAACTCCTCCCTTCAGATAGAGGTCATACGCCACCACGTCGATGAGAAAGCCAAGTGGGTGCGTATCCCAAAGAGCAATCTCGACTTCCCCCAGACATACTCTCAGCCTGCGCCCTAGCGACAGCCAATCGGGATACACTGTTCCTCAACGGAGCTATCAGCTATCAGCTATCAGCTATCAGCTATCAGCTATCAGCTATCAGCTCCCGAACCAATCCCGCAGCTTAATCGAAGTGCCTGTTAGCAAAGCTCCATTTGCATCCCGGTTTATCATGACTCGTGATAGAAAGGGTAAGGCATAACGCAGGGCGGACACACAGGTCCGCCCCTACATTTGCTTATCCTTAAAACTGTGGTCTAACTGAGAATTGTATTATTTATCGAGTTGACCCCGAACAGAATCGAGGGTGACCGGATAATGTATATCGAAGGAACCTTCAAAGAGAATATAGCAATACCGGTTTCGGGGACACCGTGACGGGTGGGAGGCCCATGACGGATCAGGAAGCCGTTGCGAAGCTACAAGCTCATGACATCGATGGCCTCGAAATGCTGGTGCGACGATATCACACTCAGGCAATGCAGGCCGCATACCTGATATTAGACGACTGGATGCTGGCGGAAGATGTGGCCCAATCGGCTTTCGTGAACGCCTACGAGCGAATCGGCACATTCGACAACTCCCGCCCGTTCGCACCCTGGTTTCTGCGTACTGTTGTGAACATCGCGCTTAAAGTAGCTGCCGGTAGGCGTGATCTTTCCCTCGATGCCTACACGGAAAGGTCAGGTCTGGACATCCCGGCCCCTGAACTTGATGTCGTAGAGGTCCTTGAGGCTGCGGAGACCCGGGAAGAAGTCCTGACAGCCTTGTACAAGCTAGCTCCCGGCCAGCGTGCGGCCATAGTTATGAAATATTACCTGAACATAAGTGACCTCGAAGCGGCCACCAGGCTGGATGTACCCCCAGGCACGATCAGGCGGAGATTGCACGATGCGCGCAAGCGGCTGCGGAAGTTGCTACCCGCGCACCGAGCGGAATGATATTCACCCTCCTATCCCCCAACGAACAGGAAGATTTGATCTGTGGACGATGGAATCAGTTGAGGCAGCCCGGTGACGATTGCTAGAGGAGAAAGACCGTGAGTGAAGATTTCGTGAGAGATGTGCTCAGAGAGCACGCTGAGGCAGATATGCCGACTGGGAAAGACCCCTGGCCCGCAATCAGAGAGCGAGTACAGGCCAGCTATTCAGCGCACAAGGCCGCGCCCTCGCCTATACATATAGAATCAGAATCTCCCCAGCCGGGAGTGGGACGAATGACCCCGGTCGCAAGCAGGAGCCGTTTCAGGGTCAGTATGGCAATGGCTATGACCGGCTTGTTAGCGTTTGCGGCTGGAAGCATTGCGTTTCTTGCGGGGAATGCGGGACTACCTATCTCAGAAAACCCGCTCGTCTCCGGCTGCTGGGGTATTGTCTCTAGCCCTAACGTAGAAGGTGGAGATACCGTTCTGAGCGCGCTCTCATCAAGCTCAGCTAACGATGTCTGGGCTGTTGGCTATTCAAGCAGCGCGGGCGTGGCTCAAACACTTGTCCAACGCTGGAACGGCCAACGATGGACTATCATCCCCAGCGCCAACGTCCCGTCGCGTAACAACTATCTCACCGGAGTAGCGGCGCTGGCAGCCAATAATGTGTGGGCTGTAGGCTACCATTGCACAGGTGACTGCACTCAAGTAGCTCCACTAATAGAACACTGGAACGGGACTCAGTGGAGCATTATCGCTCTGCCGGACCCTGGCAGGTTGAATGGAATAGCGGCAATATCCGCGAACGACATCTGGTCGGTAGGTAACTACGGACTTCAACCCACCTTTCTGCACTGGGACGGAGAGCAATGGGTTGAAGTACCTACTAATGACCCACCGCCTGAAATCGGTTCCATCCGGCTGAATGCTGCCGTTGCCCTCTCAGCCAACGACGTTTGGGCAGTAGGTCAGCACGACTCGGACGCCAATAGCTACAACGACGTAATCTACCATTGGGATGGCATTCGGTGGAGTTTCATTTTCGACACTGGCGGGGTACACGGCGCTCGGCTTTACGGGGCTGCGGCTGCATCGACTAATGACGTATGGGCTGTGGGCGAAAAAGGCAACAGCCCCACTACTGAGGAGCCTCTGCAAACCGTCACGAAGCATTGGGACGGGACCAATTGGAATGAGGTGCCCAGCCCCAACGTTGGCACAGGCGATTCCTATCTCAGAGGAGTAGAAGTCATCTCAGCGACCGATGCATGGGCCGTCGGAGGCTATGGTCCGAGAACCGGCACCAAGCAGACCCTGGTATTGCACTGGGACGGCGCTGCATGGAGTGTTGTCCCCAGCCCGAATGTCGAAGGACAATCAAACCGTTTCTTCTCAGCAGAAGCTATCTCTCCCAACGACCTCTGGGCTGTAGGTACTTATAATCAGACCAACACAGGTACTCTTATCGAGCGGTACAACAACCCTTGTTTGATAGGTACGCCAGGTGCTACTAATACTCCCGCGCCAACCCCAAGCCCCACTCCTTGTACACCCGGCAGCTTCAGCGATGTTCTGCCAGGGAGTACTTTCCACCCATTTGTCCAGTGCCTTGTCGAGCACGGCATAATCAGCGGCTACGGTGATTGCACCTTCCGACCCAATAATGAGGTGACAAGAGGCCAACTCTCCAAGATCGTGTCCAACTCGGCAGGCTTCGCCGAAGACCCAGGCGAACAGCGCTTCGAGGATGTAAGGCCAACCCACACCTTCTATGACTTCATACAACGCCTCGCCACCAGGGGACACATAGGTGGCTACGAATGCGGTGGTGTGGGAGAACCGTGTATATCGGGCAAGCCGTACTTCCGTCCTAATGCCAACGCGACACGCGGACAAATCTCGAAGATAGTTTCTAACGCGGCACAGTATAGTAACCCACCAGGCGAGCAGATATTCGAGGATGTGCCTCCAACGCACACCTTCTTCGAGTGGATACAACGACTGGCTTCAAGAGGCATCATGAGTGGCTATCCTTGCGGCGGTGCGGGCGAGCCGTGCATCTCAGGTAAGCCATACTTCCGCCCCCAGAACAACGCCACTCGGGGCCAGACCTCTAAGATCGTGGCTAACACCTTCTTTCCGGAGTGTAATACTCCAGCTAAACCATAGATGAAGCCTAAGAGTATTGATTGCCCGGCAAATCTCTGATATATAGAAGGAGAACATATGCGAACCCCATACCCTCGACACCACTACCTGGCTTTTGCCTTTCTGCTTGGCCTCATCGCGGTCACTTTCGTACTGGCCCTGACCGCACCCAAAGCAGTTGCTACACCCATAGCGCGGCAGACACAAGCATCTCCTACCGTCACCACCGAACCTTTACCGCAGGGCGCAATAGTGCAGACCATACTGCCCGGCATGAACCAGCCGGTAGCCATGGCGTTTGACCCACAGGGGAGGCTCTTCTACACCGAGAGGTCGGGCGCGGTGCGCCTCTTCACCAACGACTTACTTCAGGCCAGCCCGGTAATTACCTTCCCGAACATCTACCAGGGCACGACCTGCATCGAGAGCAGGCTGCTCGGCATCACGGTTGACCCCAACTTCAATACCAACCATTACGTCTATGTCTTTTATACCGAGCCTTCCGAATGCCGTGTTGCCCTCAACAGGGTGGTGCGCTTCGTCGAGAGCAATGGCGTAGGCTCGAATCCCATCGATATATTCACTTCACCCCAAACCGAGCAGGTCCACCAGGGCGGCATCATCAACTTTGGACCCGACGGCAAGCTCTACATCTCGTTAGGTGACAACTACACCTGGGAAAACGCGCAGAACGTGACGGTCAAGCCGGGTAAGATACACCGCCTCAACCCGGACGGCACCATACCACCTGATAACCCTGTCTTCACTCAGACGGGCGCGCTCCCCTCGCTTTATGCCATCGGCTTCCGCAACCCGTTCGGCTTCGCGTTCGATACCATCGTGCCAGGCAGAATATTCGCCAGCGAAAACGGACCTGAGTGCGACGACGAGCTAAACCGGGTCGAAGGCGGATATAACTATGGCTGGCGAGCAAACTATCCCTGTGACGACGCCAATCCCGATCCCACCTACAACACAATCCCGCCCCTGTGGTATGCGCCCAACCCTATAGCACCCACAGGCGTAGAAGTCTACCGGGGTAGCGCTATAGGGGCATGGCGGGACGGGCTATTCATGTGCTCATATAACGACGGTGCCCTCCGCCGCTTCTACTTGAATGAAGATCGCACCCAGGTAACAACCGTCGCTACTATCCAGGGCGTCACCTGCAAGATGGATGTCGAGACCGGGCCTGACGGCGCGCTTTATTACATCGAGGATGGCGGCTACACTACAGGCACTCTCAAGCGTATAGTAGCCACATCTCTTCCCACGTGTGACAACCTTGCCGGGAACATCGTTTCAAGCCCGAACACCGCATCAAGCTCCAATACGTTCAGGGGAGCGGCGGCGGTCACAGCTAACGATGTGTGGGCGGTCGGCTGGCACAGCGGTCCGGCGCCCGCTCGAACCTTGATAGAGCATTGGAATGGGCAGGGGTGGGACATAATGTCCACCCCAAACGTCGGAACCCGCGACAACTATCTATTCGCGGTTGCAGGCACATCCGACAGCAACGCATGGGCAGCAGGTCACTACAAAGACCCTACTGACCCAACAGGCACTCGTTTTCTCACCCTGACTATGCATTGGAATGGCACGCAATGGAGCATTATGCCCAGCCCGAACATAAACACTACTGGTGAATTGGGCAACTTCTTGCGTGGGATAGATGTCATATCAGGGAGTGACGCCTGGGCCGTAGGATATTCAGGCACCGAGCACGCAGGCATCGGGCAGCCCCTCACGATGCATTGGAACGGCACCCAGTGGAACATAATACCCTCCCCCACCTTCAGGCCAAGCAGCGATGCCCGGATGCTGGCGGTAGAGGCCATTTCCTCAAACGATGTATGGGCAGTCGGTAACTACACGCCCGATAGCTTCCTCCCCGAAGAGACCCTTATAATGCACTGGGACGGCACAGCCTGGACCCAAATCCCTAGCCCGAACGTCGGGTCCGATGTCAACCTCCTACGCGGGGTAACTGCCATCTCCTCTAACGACGTGTGGGCGGTCGGCTTCTATGGCCCCAGGGGGACAGGGCAGACACTCGTGCTGCATTGGAACGGCACTGAGTGGAGCGTCGTTCCAAGCCCCAACGCCGGGACGTTTAGCTTCCTGTTAGGAGTGGACGCTGTAGCGGCTAACGATATATGGGCTGTCGGCAACTATTACACAGGAGGCATCCCACGCACGTTGGTCGAGCACTGGAACGGCAGCGAATGGAGGGTAGTACCCAGCCTGAATCCCACTGTATACAGCAATTACCTTTACGGGGTTGCCGCCGCGACGGGATACGACATCTGGATGGCGGGCGAATACGATAACCAGGACACGACAAAGTTTACCCTGACCGAACGCTTTACCCCGGCGACTCCTTACACCTTCTCTGATGTGCCCTCTGACAACACGTTCTATCCGTTCATCCACTGCCTGGTATGCAGAGGCATTATCTCCGGCTACGCTGACGGCACGTTCCGCCCCAATAATGAAGTAACAAGAGGGCAGCTATCGAAGATAGTTTCTAACAGCGCGGGCTTTGCCGAAGACCCAGGCGAACAGCGCTTCGAGGATGTGCCCCCGACCTATACATTCTACGAATGGATACAACGCCTCGCAGCCAGGGGACACATGGGTGGCTATGAGTGCGGTGGCCCCAATGAACCGTGTATATCAGGTAAGCCCTACTTCCGCCCCAACGCTAACGCCACACGCGGGCAAATCTCGAAGATCGTGTCCAATGCTAGGGGCTATAATAACCCACCAGGCGCGCAGATATTTGAAGACGTTCCGCCCACCTATCCCTTCTACGAATGGGTGCAGAGACTCGCCTCGCGTAATATAATGAGCGGGTATCCTTGCGGTGGCCCGAATGAGCCGTGCATCTCAGGTAAGCCATACTTCCGGCCACAGAACAACGCCACACGCGGGCAGACCTCTAAGATCGTGGCTAACACCTTCTTCCCGGAGTGCCAGCAAACAAGCATACCGTCGCGCTAGTAGTGAGTTATCGCACTCAGGTATAGGGCAAGCAGAGTTCTGCTTGCCCTTCATCTATGGGTGTCTATATCTTAGTTGACACAGTGGATGCCTTTGCTTCCTCTTCGGCAAACATTTCGCCTTTCCGGTACAATCGAGTAGCGACGGTGTTCAACCTCCAGAGGTATCCAATAGTCAAATGTCCACGACTGGCGATATTCGTTCCAAATCACCCATTGCAGATGCTCTCTCCAGTTCTGGAGATAACCTGGCTCGTGCGTGGCGCGCCCGCGGTTTCTTCGGAGGTCTGGGGGCCATCGGCCTGGCCGTATGGGCCCAATATGAGCTTATCACACGCGGCAGGCTCTCAACAGTCGGGCTGCTCTACACGGTAGCAATCGTTTTGCTGCTCTTGTCGATGCTTCAACCACGTTTGGCACGGCGTAGAGAGAGTCAGGGCAAAGATGCACAAGCCTACTCGCAGACAGCAGCCATACAGCTACCGACAACGACAACAAGCCTACCGGTCCGTAAGCATGCCGCGTCGGGCGCTCCGGCTGCACCGAGTCCTCTTCCAGGCAGACCTGTTATGCGTCGGTCGGAGGGTCAGGTGCTGAGCGCCGAGCGAGCAATGGCTGCCTCCAGGTGGCATGGACGCATTGCCCTGCTGGGAACCGCCCTGACGCTTTTCCTGGCAGGAACCTCAGCGTTTGTATTGCAACGAAGGATAAGCGATCCATTGGGCGGGTGGCTGTGGGCTACTGCCCTCGTAATGCTGCTACTTACCTCCATTGTCGCGCCGCTCTGGCCCCGCGTCAAATCCTTGCTCCGGTCTCCTTCCGACGATTTCTTTGCGCAAGGCCTGCCTGCTTTACCCCGGCGCTGGGAGGCCTTGCTGATTGGCGGCGTACTCGTATTAAGCCTGGCCTTGCGAGTCATCAACCTGGAACAGATGCCCGGCATCTTTGGTGATGAGGGCGAGCGAGGCATGGAGGCACGTGCCATCAACGAAGGGAAGCCGACTTTGCTCTTCGGCTATGGCTGGTGGGGCGTGCCCAACCTTTACTTCTACCTGCTCTCCTTCACGCTACGCATCTTCGGCGACAACATGGTGGGCGACCGGATGCTTTCGGTCATTAGCGGGGTGGCGTCTGTATGGTTTGTCTACAAGACAGGGCGCCTGCTGTGGGGTCCTCGCGCAGGCCTGATCGCCGGGTCCATGCTGGCTGTATCACCCCTCGCGTTGCAGTTCAGCCGCCTGGCCGGGGAAAGTACTCCCACGGGCACGCTCTGGATCGCGGGCGCTTATTACTTCTTCATGGCCCTGCGTCACTTACGCTGGAGTGATTGGGCACTCTCAGGTATCATCTGGGGCTTCAGCCTCTATTTCTACGCGGCTGGTAAGCTGATAATACCGATTGTGGGCATGCTTGGCCTATATTGTGTCGTGCGCTGGCGCAGGCGTTTATTCAAGCATTACGCAACCGGCTTCGTCCTGCTACTCTTTGGGTTTGGCCTGACCTTCATGCCTTATGCCCTTTTTTCCGCTCAGGAGAAGCTCCCCTGGCAAGGCTTTACGGGCCGGGCCCAGGAGACTTCGATATTCTCGCCCTGGAACCAGGCTCAAGCGTTTGCCAGGTACGGCATAACATATGACCCCTCTCAGACGGCCCAACCACTATTACTGAATCTCATGGCCCAACCGTCATCGTGGGGGCAACTTTTGTTCGAGCAAATGCGAGCCACCACGGACGTCCTTTACAAGAGCGGCGATATTACCCAGTTTTACCAAATCACAGAACACAATGGCTCCATGTTAGCGCCCTTGTGGGCGGCGATTGCCTTGCTTGGGCTGGTATATGGGGGATGGAAGTTCTGGGATGAAGGGTACGGGCTGCTGAATATCATGTTCTGGGGAGGGATGTTGGGAGCGGCTCTCACGATGGACACGCCCAGCGTGCAGCGTCTTGCCGGCGCCTGGCCTCTGCTCATGCTCTTCCCCGCTGCCCTGTTGGACCGGGTCTTTGCTGCTGCCTGGCCTCTAAATATAAGGCTTGCGCGCCGGTGGGCGACGATGCCAATCGCCGGGCTGCTGCTCTTTTTGGCTGCCGATTCGTACCACGAGTATTTTGTACATTATGCGTCACGTTGCCCCTATTGCGATTCCACTAGTCAGGCGCGATATGTTCAAGCGCTGGGGCAGGACTACAAGGTTTACCAGATGGGTATAGGCGCTCCCCCTGTATTCTTCGGCTATGGTAGTACTCGCTTTATTGCCAAGGGTGTTGAAGGTGCGGACCTCGCGGCGCCCGCCGATTTCTTTCCGGTGACTGACAACGGCGGCAAGGGCGCGGCATTCCTCATCTATCCGCACAACTATGATTACAGGCCCCTCGTCCGCCTCTTCTATCCGGGGGGTGAGGAATCTGTTGTAAAAAGCGATGACGGTATTGAGCGTTTTACTTCATACAAGATCACGCGTGAGCAAATAAGCCGCTTGCAGACCTCTCGTGCTACTTACACTTCGGCAGGAGCGGCCTCTATTTCGCGTGATGAGCCAAACCTCGGTACCGTACGACTGGACGGTGCTGTTTGGGTGCCGCCAGGTGGAGTTACTTACCCGGTCACCGCAACTTGGCAGAGTGGGGTTGTGGCGCCAACGTACAAAGCCTATACCTTCGAGATAGAAGGCACACCAGATGCCCGACTGGAGATAGACGGCCGTAATTTCCCACTTCGCACTGGTGCGGGCGGTAATCAAGGCCCCCGACAAGTAGAAGTCGTGTTAGCAAAGGGTATTCACGAAATAAGATTGAATGGAACCCTCGGAGGCCCCCAGAGCCGGTTGAGCCTGCGCTGGTCGGGCACAGGGGAGATAAGCCCCATTAAGTCTGCCTATCTCTACAACAGCTACGGCCGTGAAGGCATCCTGGGAGGGCTTAGTGGTGAGGTAGGGCCGCTTGGTAGCCCCGAACTTCTGAAAGAAGACGACCCATTCGGCGGCTTCCAGCCAGAATCCCGGCGCAACGATCCTTTTATCGGCTTCCGCGAGGCTACCGTAGCCTTTGGAGGAGCACCTTTCCTGGTGCGCTGGCGCGGTAGCCTTAATATAACTTCTCCAGGTGAGTATGTATTCAGACTAAATTCACAAGGCCCAAGCGTGCTGTTGATAGACGGAACTATAATAGGAGACCCCGCCGTCGGCCAAAACACCGGTGTGTCGGCTGGGTACTTGCCTCTCTCTACTGGAAATCATCCAGTAGAGATTCGATATGCCTGGGGAAGTGGGCCTGCGATTATGGAGTGGTATTGGAGGACACCAGACGGCCGTTACGGGTTGGTACCTACCAGTGTGCTTACGCCCGCGGCACGGAGTTGGCTCCCCAGCGAGATGGCCGATGCCCCCGGCGCACCCGGACCGCAAGGAGAACCTGCTACCCTGGAATCAGTCTTTGGAGCAGGAGCGGGCCTGGTCAACCCACAGGGTATAGCCGTAGACGCCGACGGCAATCTCTATGTTGGAGACAAGGGAAATGGACGCATCGTAACCTTCTCTCCAGACGGCAAGGCGCTGCGCAGTTGGGGTAAGAGCGGTAACGAGCAGAGCCTTCAACCGGGTGAATTTCTCGATATGCAGGATATTGCCGTCTCCGAGGAGGGGCTAATAGCCGTTACCGACTTCAAAGCCAGACGCGTGCAGCTATTCGACAAGCAGGGAGGCTTCGTTGGCTTGTTCGACGCCTCAATAACGCAGACGGCAGGCCCTAATGGCGATGCCTGGTCAGTAGGGGGCAATATCTATATTGCAGACACGATTTTGAGCAAACTAATAAAGCTGACACTTGCCCCCAACAACTCACTCCAGTCTGTGGAGATAGTGCCTATCGCCGAGCAAGACAAGTTGGAGCAGTGCCTTGACGTAGCGGTAGATTCCGCCGGACGCGTATATGCGGTAGATATAAAGGATCGCATCTTACGGATCAGCCCTGACGGCACGACAACCATTTACAGGTTACCGGTCGGCACGTCTGCTGGTGGGAGCAGGCTTGCTATCAACCCCAATGGCTCAAGGTTGTACATGAGCGACCCCGACCGGAAGCGCGTGGCGATCCTCGATACACTTAGCGGTAGCATGAGCTACTTCGGAGAAGCGGGCAGCAAGCCAGGCCAGTTTGGAGAGCCAAGCGGCATTGCTGTCGGTGCAGACGGCCGAATCTACGTCCTGGACCGGCTTAACCATAATATCCAGGTATTCAGGCCGCCGAGATAGCTGTTTCGCCGGGCATCATTACGTCTTGTTGGTGCTAATACCTTGATGCTCCGCAATACTCTTCCAGAATCAGGACAATAGTGCTAGGCTCCTCACAAATAGCAGTTCAGATACACAAGTCATGGATAAATCGCTTCAAGTTCGCCAGCGGGACGAGCTTCTATTGTCTACCATAGCAATAGGTGAGTAGTGGAGAGGTGGGCGAGCGCAAAATATCATGCAGATATCTAAAGAGGTTATATAAACCGCATCCCTTCCCTGTGCAGGCATAACATGAGGAGGCGCTATGGCCCATAAAAGTTGGACCTTTGAGCTAAGGGAGAACGACGGACATGGGGGAGAGCCTAGTCTATTTGCACCGCGACCCCGCACCCACACCGTTGAGTTGCAACATAACTACTGGACCACCCGGCGCACCATATACCTCGACGAGCAGCTTGTGCCCCTCTCGGAGATAAAGAGCTATGGAGTATACGGCAAGGGCAGCGATGATCTATTCAGGGTAGACGGGCATGACTGCGTAGTCAATATCCGGTCTAACGGTGTTGTCTATAACTATGACCTTGCAGTTGACGGCCTCTCCGTTCAGAGCGGCAAGCCGCTGGATATAGCTCCAGAGGTCTTCCAAGTAAGCCCTGGAACAAGCGATCAGCTGCCAACCTGGGCGTGGATCTTCCTTGTACTTTGCCCCATCGTCAGCATAGCGGCTATATTCGCGGGCATTTTCCTCGGATCTCTCGTGAGCACGAATTCACCAGCGCGCAACCTGAGACTGGCCCATCTGATCATCACGCCCATAGTCGTTCAAGCTATATATGCCATAATAATAGCGTCCAAGGAGCCTGGTATAGATGCGAGCGGACGCGTAGCCAAGTGCGCTATGGTAGTAGGCCGGACGGGATTACTGGTCATGCTCGCCCTGGGAGTGCTGACTGTACTGCTGCACTAGCACCTGCAGCGTCAGAGATGGGACTACTCGAAATAATCAATGGTTTGCCGTCGCCCAGTGGTGTTGACACTCACCGTTTGCAGCCGTACACTTACGATACGAAATTAGTATCTGTCGTTGGCATGTTGTTCCGTATCCCTGGAGATTTCAATGAGCCGTTTCTCTCTGTTATTGTTCCTGACGCTCTTCATGGGCCTGACTGCGCTCACTGTGGAGACCGGCAACTCCGATGCAGCCCACGAGCCTATCCCAGGCTCATATACACCGGATGCTACCTGTGTCTTCACTCCTTTGTCGTTCAATCTAGCGGGAACGGGCACAGCCGGGGCAATGCGCCCCTTCACGGTTAGCGAGGGCGATACTTTCGCGCAGTTCATTGCCCCACCCATCACTGCGACTGCCTCCTCTATGGGCTTTGTCCTGGTAAACAACGACTTCGACGGCGCTGTATCGGGTGATGTGACAGGCACCTTTGCTCTTGCTAATCTGAACGGGTTACTCATAACGAACCCCGAAGGCATTTTCACCCCTCCACGCGGTATCGAGCTTAACGATATTGTCATAATAGGCGCAAGCGGCACGATCACGGCGGTTATGGCGGTAGACTTCGCGGCCTCTCCTGTGCCGCCATACTACCCCCGTACCTTCAACGCTTATCTCCATAGCACGTCCACCTCCGGGAGTTATGCGCCCTACAGGTACGAAGGGGCCATTATAGGCGGCATCATGAGCTCCAGCGGCGGCTCAATGACTATCAACGGCAGCGTCTTTGGCCGCCTCTATACAGGTGGGGGCGCTCTTAATGAGATCGTGCTGGCAACACGAAATGTGCCTCCTAACAGGCCGACCAGCTTCGAGGCCGCCGATAGGATCGCCCAATTCAGACGGCCCGACTTCGCGGTGGGCCAGATAGCGCCGGGCCATATCAGCACCCGCTCCACATTCACAGGCACCACCCTCGGTACCCTGAACGGCGGTTTCCTCCTCGATCACAACGCTCTGGCCGTAGATGCAGGCGCGAACTCGGGCAAGGGCTGGCTCGCAGGAGAGTTCAACTTCATAGATACAAGCGGCGACTTTCTCACCGGTCCCTGGCTCACCGACCTGAGCAGCACGGCGCCCAATCTCTCCGGCTACCTCTTCCAGGTTCTCGGCACAGGCGTTTACTCCGACAGCCTC
>JBBRVL010000002.1:0-38773 GCA_038246925.1 Chloroflexia bacterium | reverse complement strand
TCTCGATGTTGGTGATAACGGCCACTTCCGGTCGCAAGTGGAGGAAAGAGCGGTCATATTCGTCGGCTTCGGCCACAAGCTCAGGCCCCGTACCCCAGTGCCCGCCGCTGCCCAGGCCAAGTATCGTGCCTCCTACCATGTAGGAAGGGTCACGTCCGGCCTTTGCCAGCACCCACCCGATCATGGCGGAGGTGGTGGTCTTGCCGTGCGTGCCTGCGACAGCCACCCCGCGCTTTGTCTCCATTAGCTGACCGAGGAGGGCAGCCCGCTTAACTATCGGTAGTCCGATCTGCCTTGCGGCCAGCAGCTCAGGATTGTCCTCCGGCACCGCGCCCGTGAGCACGACCTGGGTAGCGCCCGCCAGGTTGGAGGCCGAATGGCCAACAAAGACCCTTACGCCTCTTGCTTCAAGCGAGCGAGTAGCATCGGACGGCGAGAGGTCGGAGCCTGAGACGGTCGCCCCCAGGTCAAGCAATGCCGAAGCAAGTGCGCTCATCCCGGCCCCGCCTATGCCTATGAAATGCCAGTGTTGGGAAGCAAGATTCATCTCGGACCTATTGTGAGCGATGAGTGGTGAGTGGTGAGTGGTGAGTGGTGAGTGGTGAGTGGTGAGCGATGAGTGGAAACCTGAAGAGACACGAACCCACTCCCCATTGTCATTCTGAACGAAGTGAAGAATCCGTTCCCTTCCGTATGAAATATCCTCCTAATCCCTAATCACTCACCACTCATCGCTAATCACGCAGCAGTGCGGAACACTCGCCACACAGTGTACACAATTATGAGGAGGATAAAAAGGCCCATGATCGGGCCTGCCATCGTCGCCAGAGGATTGGCGTCTGGAAGGGGGGCTACACCTACGGAAATCTGTGGAACAGTCAGACCCGCGCCTGTGGAGGGATTGGACCCGCTGCGCGATACAAAATCAGCCCAATAATTGAGCGCCTGCGACAGACCGAGGACGGCGGCGAACCCCCCGAATACCCCGCCAAGCAGGTGCCCGATCAAGCCAAGCTCACCACGGGCCGTTAGCTTACGTGCTATCCACCAGGAGAAAAATACGAGCGACACAAATAGGATGGCTGTGGCGAACGGCTCCCATGGCGAAGCAATATCGATCTGGGGGGAGGTGATAGTAGATTCATCTTTGTCAGTAGCTATGGCAAAGAACTGCGCGAAGACGCTCAGGAACTTGTTGATAAGCTTCTCCAGCTTTGGCCCCATGAACTGCGCGGTGATGCCGCTGAAATAGACGCCCAGGGTCCAGATCGCCATGACGCGCCACCCCATGTAGACGCCAACGACCACGGCGGCTATCACCGCCGGAAGGAGCCACTGCCACCACTCAAGGTTAATTACCATAGCGCCAACCCAACTAGGTGTGTCATCAATGCCGCTCCCGGTACTCTGCCATAACCGGGCGGGCCTTGAGCCTCGGATCGATCTTGAGTACGCGAGAACGGGAAGGAGAAGGCGCTTCGGACACCGGCGAGTTAGAGTACTTTGAGATATTCAGCAGTAGCCCGATAGCCGACATGGTTATGACGAGTGATGAGCCACCATAGCTTATAAAAGGTAGAGGCACGCCGGTAAAGGGAATGGCTCCACTCACCGCGCCGATATTGAGCATAGACTGGAAGATAACCCAGGTAGTAACGCCTGTTGCTAGGAGCGCGCCGAAGCCGTCGGGAGCATTCCTCGCCACGCGGTATCCCCGCCAGGCTACGACCAGGAAGAGCATAATCATCAGGACCGAGCCGATGAAACCCATCTCCTGTCCCCAGACCGAGAAGATGGCATCGGTCGAGTGCTCAGGCAACCAGCCGAACTTCTGGCGGGACGCACCCAACCCCAACCCGGTCAGCCCGCCGGAGCCGATAGCCAGGAGAGACTGGACGATATGGAAACTGATGCCCAGAGGATCGTTGTCGAAAGGGTCCTTCGCGAAGAAAGCCACTACGCGGTCCATACGATAGGGCGCGGCCACCGCCGCCATCGCAAAGGTAAGTACCGCAACCAGCAGGCCAAGTGCCATATGGCTGAGCGCCGCGCCCGATACGAAAAATATCGTGACGCCTATCGAAAATATCACCAGCGTTGTGCCCATATCCGGCTCGATGAATACCAAGCCACCCAGCAAGCCCATCATAATCCCGAAAGGGAGCAGGCCATAGGAAAAGTTGCGTACCTTATCCCCTTTGGTGGAGCACCAATCGGCCAGATAGAGAATAAAGGCGAGCTTTGCCAGTTCCGAAGGCTGCAACGATATTGGAAGATTGCCCAGCGACAGCCAGCGTTTGGAACCGTTTACCTCTTCAGAAATGAATGAAGGCCCAACCAGCACGAGGACGAGAAGTATCAGTGTAAGGCCAATGAAGGGCACAGAATAGCGCCGCCAGCGCGTGTAGGGCACGCTCATCGTGACGAGAAGAGCTATCGAGCCGAGCACCAGCCACTGAACGTGGCGGTTGATCAGGTAGGTTGGATTATCAGCGTCAACTCCGCTCGACGAAAAGACCATGAGCACGCCAATGGTACAAAGGATGCCGACCACGGCCAGTATCCAGTAATCAGGGCGTTCAAATCTTCGGGAACGAGACATCTTTCGATTTTGGGTTTTGGATTTTGGATTTTGGATTGTTTACGCCTGCGCTCACGTTTCACGTTTCACGGTGATGAAGCGGGTGTAGAGGTTAGTTTAGACTAGCGGGGGCTATACAGAGGGGTTTTCCACAAGTGAGGAGACTATGGCGCGGAACTGGTCGCCACGGTCGAACTCGTTGCGGAACATACCGAAAGATGCGGTGGCGGGCGAGAGGAGGACGGCCCCGCCGGGAGGCGAAGCTTGCCAGGCGGCACGCACAGCCTCCTCAAAGACGCTGTAACGCCCCAGGAGGGTCACGCCTGCCCGTAGGAACTGCTCCTCCATTAGGGGTGTGGCGGTGCCTTCCAGAAGAGCTACAGAAGCTATATTCGATGCAACCACCGGCGCGAGCGTGGAGAAGTCGAGGCCCTTGTCCGCGCCGCCCGCGACCAACACTATCGGGCCATCTAAAGATTTCACCGCCGCCATAGTAGAGGCAGGGGTAGTGGAAGTGGTGTCGTTATAGAAGCGGACGCCGCTTACCGTACGCAGATATTCCAGGCGGTCAGGCACGCCCTGGAACGAGCGCAGGCCCTTGCGTACCGCCTCCATCGGCGCACCGGCGAGCAATGCGATGGTAGCGGCACAGGCGGCGTTTGCGCGGTTGTGTTCGCCCGGCACCTGGATGTCTGAATATGAGGCCACATGAGTAGTGCCGCCTTCCGGCCCGTTCCATACGAGGAAATCGCGGGAGATCGACATACCGGGAAAGTCCATAGCAGGCACCCTTTTGCCAAACCAGGCAACACCTGCCGGAGCCGCCCCACGCCATTGTCTCACGATAGGATCGTCTGCGTTCAGCACGGCCCAGTCGTCGTTCTCTTTACGCTGGTTGGCGAAGATCAGCTTCTTGGCCTCACCATAATCTTCCATACCGTTGTAGCGGTCCATGTGGTCGGGCGACAGGTTGGTAACCGCCCCGATATGTGGCGACAGGCGCAGCTCTTCCAGGCCTTCAAGCTGCCAACTCGAAAGCTCCAGTACAACCGGCGTATCGGGCGAAATCTTCGGGAGAGCTTCGAGGGCGGACACGCGCAGATTGCCCGCGAGAACGGCATCAGGACGCCAGTGCCGCAGCATCTCCCAGGTCCAGGTAGCGGTAGTCGATTTGCCCTTTGTGCCTGTGACCCCTATCACCGGGGCAGGGCAGAGGCGCAGGAAGATGCTTATCTCCATCTCGATAGGCTTGCCGAGGGAGCGCGCAAGCTGCATCCAGGGGGAGTCGCGTGGCACGGCAGGGTTTTTCACTATCACATCGGCCCACTTGAAGTCCTCTTCCCGATGCTCACCCAGCGTGTAATCGAGCCGAAGACCTTCCTGGGCAAGGGCGTTAATGGAGTCTTGCATCTTATCGGCGGTCCGAAGGTCGGTGACACGCACGTTCGCGCCATTGCGAGCCATGAAACGGGCCACACCCAGCCCACCTCCATGCACGCCGAGGCCCATCACCAGGATGTTTTTATTTGTGTAGTTCATGCGAGAAGCGTAAGTACGGAACCGCCAAGACACCAAGAGCGCCAAGAAAACGCCAAGAGTTTTATTGTTTTATAAAACGCAAAGACACAGAGGGAGCAATAGTTCACTTCGTTCATCGCAGACTATTTTGGGGATGAGAGATTAGGGATTAGTAACCTCGAACCTTGAACTAATAGCTGACGGCTGATGGCTGATAGCTGATAGCTTACGTAAGTGCTAGTGCCACACCGAGCATGGCCGCCAGTATGCTCACCAGCCAGAAGCGCATAGTTATCTGGGTCTCAGACCAGCCTATCATCTCGAAGTGGTGGTGCAGGGGAGCCATCCTGAAGAGCCGCTTGCCTCCCGTGAGCTTGAAATAAAGTACTTGCAACAGGCTTGAGAGGGTCACGGCTACGAACACGATGCCGATCAAAGGCAGCAGTAGCCATTGCCCTGTCATCAAAGCGCATACGGCCAAAAGTGCGCCCAGAGTAAGCGCACCGGTGTCTCCCATGAAGACCATGGCAGGGTGAGCATTGAACCATAGAAACGCCAGCAGCGCGCCCACCGTAGCGAAACAGAGGGAGACCACAGGCTCCTGTCCCTGCAAATAAGCGATGATCCCGTACGACACAAAAGCGATGGCTGATGTGCCACCGGCAAGAGTATCCAGCCCATCCGTCAGGTTGACCCCATGAGCCGCACCTACAATAGCCAGAACCGCTATAGGCAGGAGGAAGTCGCCCAACAGTATACCCTGGGGAAACGGCGTATCCTTCCCGGTGACGAACGGGATGAAGACATAATTGACCTTGAGCTGGTAGACCAGTATCCAGGCGGCAATCCCGGCTATTACCACAAGCCACACCATTTTGAAGCGTCCCGCCATACCGCCACGGTTGCGCACAACGGTGCTCAACAGGTCGTCAAAGCCGCCCAGGATGCCGCAAGCTATGATTATACCCAGAGGCAACAGCAGCGAATTATATTTTGGGATGTCCATGAAGACTGCTGTGACGATTACAAGAGGGATAATGAATATTAGCCCACCCATGGTTGGCGTGCCTGTCTTGATCTGGTGACGCTCCGGCCCCTCGATGCGGATGTGCTTGCCGATGCGGTGATCCCTCAGCCAGTTGATTACCGGCTTGCCAACCGCTAACCCAATCAAGAAAGCCACCGCGCCGAGCGTCAGGGCACGCACCATCACGGCCGCGGGTAGGCTCGTCCCCCCGCCCAGCCCAGGTTGCGGCGTTGGGGTTGGGGTTTGCGCCAGCACACCTAGGAGAAGACTGCCGAATTCGGATGCGAAGCCCGACCAGGCTTCCACTGGCAGAATTGAGAGTATAGTGTGCAATAGCGTAATCAATATTTCCTTCTAAACCCTGAGTGCGTCCACTATCTCGTCCATACGGAGGCCGCGAGAGCCTTTCACCAGGACATGATCGCCCGGCTTGAGTATGCTTCGTAAATAGTCTACAACTTGTGCGTTGTCGGCTGCAAAGAAGACACGCTCCGGGGACATACCTGCCTTGAGCGCTTCCTCACCCATGAGACGGCCCAGGCTCCCCACGACAACCAGCCTCTGGGCAGCGACAGTCGCCCGTCGAGCCACCTTCAGATGGCCTTCCTGCTCGTAACTACCAAGCTCCAGCATATCGCCCAGGACCGCTATTCTCCTGCCCGGCATCTCTTCCAACAGGTTCAGAGCCGCAATCGTGGAGTCGGGGGAAGCATTGTAGCTATCGTCTATCAACGTACACCCATTGTAACCCGGAACAACTATAAGCCGCACCTGCGCTCCCAGCGCCTGCAAAGCGGGAATAATCTCGTCCCAGGTCATACCGGCAGCATAAGCCGCTCCCGCCGCCGCCAGTGCCGTATGCACGCTGTGCCTGCCAAGTAAGGGCAAGCGAACGCGCTGCTCCTGAGCATCAGGGCCAAATTGAAGCGTGAAGTGGACACCTTGCAAACCGTGGCTCTCAATGTCGCAGGCACACAGATCGGCCTCAGTATCGAGGCCATAGGTGATAATCCTGGCGCTGGTCACTTCGCGCATCTGGGACACGCGAGGGTCGTCGGCGTTGAGGACAGCCGTGCCTGATGCTGGAAGGGCGCGCACTAATTCGCTCTTATTTAAAGCGATGTTCTCCACTGTACCCATCCGTTCCAGGTGTACGGGGCCGACGTTCGTGACGACCGCTATCTCGGGCCGCGCTATCTCGCAAAGCATCGTCAACTCGCCAAGTGCGTACCCGGCGCCCATCTCCAGCACCGCCTTCTCATGTTCGGACGTGAGACGAAGGAGCGTTAGTGGAAGGCCGATCTCGTTGTTGAGATTGCCGATAGATTTAAGGGTGTTGAACCGGCTGGAGAGGACGGCGGCGATTACCTCTTTAGTAGAGGTCTTGCCTATGCTGCCTGTGACGCCGATTACTTGCACTTCGTGTCGTGCCCGCCACCACGCCGCCAGCTTCTGGAGAGCAGAGAGCGGATCGTCCACGCGGATGAGGGCCACACCGGAAGGAAGAGCCTCAGGCCCATGCCAATCGTAGCGAACCACCGCGCCGCGTGCCCCATGCCCCACCGCATCCAGCACAAAGTTGTGTCCGTCAACGTGCTCGCCCATGAGCGCGACGAAAAGCGCCCCACCCAGAGAAGCCCGCGAGTCTGTAACGACATCGCTGAAGCCGAGGCCGGTCATTGCGAGCGCGCCCGTTGCCTCGTCAAGGTGGCCTTGCGTACCCTCAAGAATATCTGCCAGGGTGAACATAATGGGTGAGTGGTGAGTGGTGAGTGGTGAGAAGCTGTAAATACAGGTGTTATCCGGCGAGTATTATAGCACAGAACGCTCACCACTCATCACTCACCACTCAGTATCTATCAGGGAGTGACTGTGGGGGTAGGTAGCGGCTCGGACGGCTGTGCGTTGAGGTAGAGGAGAAGCTCTTTTGCCAGGCGACCCCAGGAGATCGAAGCAGTGTTCTCGCCCCACTGGCTCGTCTGCGGATTGAGTATACCTATATAAAGAGTAAACTTCGCATCATGCGACGGTCCCCAACCCATAGCTGAGGCAAACGAACCATCGGTATAGACACCATCACCAACTATCTGCGCGGTGCCTGTCTTGACCGATACGTGATAGCCCGGCACTTGGGAGAAACGAGCGACAAGCCCATTCTCCACCCCATAAGCAAGCATATCGGCAATGTCGCGGCTGGTCTCGGGGCTGACTACCCGCCGAACCTCCTCTGTTTCAAACGGCTCGATCGTGCCATCTACACGTCTGATCTCTTTCAGGACGTGCGGTTTGAGGAGCCTGCCACCATTGGCAACAGCCGACACCGCATTCACGAGCTGGATGGGAGTAGTTGCCACACCCTGGCCGAACGAGTTGGTGTAGAGGTTGATCGGCCAGTAGCCCTCTTCACCGGGGTAATTGAGCAGACCCGCCACCTCACCGGAGAGGTCTATACCAGTGCGCTGGCCGATGCCGAAAGCCTTCAGGTATTCATAGAAGCGGTCCTCTCCTAATTGCCTGGCCACGAACATAGAAGCAACATTGTCTGAGCGCCCGAGGCCCATAGTCATAGTCTGCAGCCCGTAGGCCGTTTGGGTGGCGTTGCATAGGCCATACTGTTGATCACAGGCGGTGCCGAAAAAAGTGGTGCTTGACATGACAGCGCCTGCGTCTATTCCCGAGGCATAAGTCAATATCTTCATGGTAGACCCAGGCTCACGCACGTCGTTGACCATAGGATTGCGGAAGACGCCGTAATCGGTCACTTCATTAAACTTGTTTGAATCGAAACCAGGGAGGCTGACCATAGCGAGGATGCCGCCTGTATTAGGGTCTTGCACCACCACGTAGCCACTTTCCGCCTTGAACTCTGCCAGAGAAGCGGTAAGCTCTCGTTCGGCGAGGTACTGGATGGCGCTATCTATGGTGAGCACGATGTCGGAGCCATCCTTAGCGGGCTGCATCTCCGGCTGCTGAAGGACGAGGGGCCTGCCGCTCGCATCGTGCTCCGCGAATATCCAACCCGGCTCGCCACCGAGCGTGCTGTTATAAAACTCCTCTACGCCGTAATGCCCTTCGTTCTCGTGATCGGTGAATCCGAGGACAGAGGCGGCAAGCCCGGTTAAACGTCCATCCGGCATAATGTTGACGGCAGGGTATTGCCGCAACGGCTGGGGGTCGAGATAGAGTTTATATCGAAGCAGCGCCTTGTTCTTGTCCACCAGGTCGCGGACCTTAGCGGTCGTTTCATCATTCAGCTTGCTGGCGAGCCTGACGTTGGTGCCGGACGCTTCTTTTAAGTTGGTATAGAGATCGCCCGGCTGCTTGCCGACCACGGGGCCGAGGAGGTCGGCTATCCTGTGCAAGTCCTCATCATCGGCGTGCATCTTATCGATATAGACATCCTCAGCGGTGGTGTTGCCCGCGAGAAGCTGGCCCCTAGAGTCGTAGATAGCGCCGCGCCTGGGCTGGAGGGTGTCTTTCCACTTGATCAACTTTTCGGCCCTGGCGTACATGTCGCTATATCGCAATACCTGGAGGTTGAAGACCTTCCACGCGTTGTAGACCCCGAAGAGGGCGAAGACGATCATCACCACCCACAGCCGCCACAAATCGACGCGCCGGTGGCGTGATGCTTGTTGTGCTCTCTGGTTGAGTGTGTTTTGGGCCATTTATACCTCGCCTTGGGGTTGTGGAAGAGTCGGTTGGAATAGTAGCAAAAGGGATCGGGGCCAATAATAGCAGACAGGATGCACTTGCTACCGGGTATTGCTCATCCTCGTCCTAAGGCCCTTCGGAGGGTGTGGCTGTGGGAAGGACAGGCGTCGGGAGCGGTGGCACTGCGCCCAGCGGCCCACCACTCACGGAAATGTAAGTGTAATGGTCGCCGACGGCCACCATTTGTAGCTTCTCACGAGCGATTTTCTCTATGCTGGGGAGCGACTGGGCGCGTCCAATCTGGAGTTGCAGGTCCTGTCGCTCGCGCAGGAGGTCGGTGTGCTTACTCTCAAGGCTTTGTAGAGTGAAATTGGCGTTACTGACCGCCGTTATCTGCGTCAGGTAGATGAAGCAGATAACGGCCAGGATGACCGCACCGACCAGCAACGCGAGCGCCGGTGGAAGGTCAAGCCCACGCAACAGGCTCGGCCTGATGCTCGACACCGATTGCCCAGCAGCCGACACCTTGGAGATGAGCGGGCGCGGCACCAACTGCAAAGAAGGCGCAAACCTGCGTCGCTTGGGTGATGCCTGTGCCTGGTTTCTTCGACGGTTGGTCATGGCTGGCCTGGAGTTTTCGTTATGTGCGTCATTAGATGCTGCGAACTCTGGTGGTTGTGAAGCTAGCAACTTATATTCTCTCTGCTATCCTCAGCTTGGCGCTGCGGCTTCTGGGGTTGCGACGTGCTTCCTCGGCAGACGCTTCGAGCGGCTTGTTGTTCACCGCCTTCAGGGTAGGTGTACGCCCGCATACGCAAGCCGGGTACTCAGGCGGGCAGATACAGCCCTTCTGCTCCTGCCTGATGAAGAGTTTTACAATGCGGTCTTCCAGCGAATGAAAAGAAATCACCGCCAGCCTGCCGCCCGGTTTGAGCACGCGCACCGCCGCCGCAAGGCCATTCTCCAACACTTTAAGCTCGCGGTTGACAGCGATCCGTAGTGCCTGAAACGTCTTTGTAGCTGGATGAATTGGATTGCGCGTCCGGCCCGCCACCTTTCCGCCTAGCGCGCCGTATATAATCGCTTCAAGATGCGAAGTGGTAGTAATTGGACCGCGCTCTCGTGCTTCTACGATGCGGCGGGTTATACGGCGGGATGCCTTCTCTTCCCCGTATTTGTAAATCAAGTTTGCCAGTTCTTCCTCAGGTAGCGTGTTCACTAGATCCGCTGCTGTCTCCCCGGCACCAGAGTCCAGGCGCATATCGAGCGGGCCATCTTCACGGAACGAGAAACCACGCTCCGGCCTATCAAGCTGCATAGATGATACACCCAGATCAAGCAGTACCCCGTCTACCTGTGGAAATCCTTCAGCAATAGCTACTTCGTCCAAGCGCTCGAAGTTGGAATGAACCAGATGCACTTGTCCACTTTTCACATAGGGTGCAAGACGCTCACGGGCAATATCGAAGGCCATAGTATCGACATCGAGGCAAAGCAACCTTGCTCCAGCAGCCAACGCCAGTATTGCCTCAGAGTGGCCTCCCGCCCCAACCGTGCCGTCAATATACGAACCGCCGGGCCGTGGCTGTAGTCCCGTGATAACTTCCTCAAGCAGAACTGGTATATGCGGCTCTTCCGACCCCCGATCCCTGAACCCCGATCCCTGGACCTCTGGCATCAATACTGCCCGGCGAGGTGGGAGGAAATTACATCTACATTCTTCTCGATATTGCTGTCGAGGGTCTGCCAAGACTCCTGGTCCCAGATTTCGATGTAGCTGCCAAGGCCGATGATAGCGACGTTGCCCGATATATTCGCATACTGGATAAGGTGGCCGGGGATCATCATGCGGCCCTGTTTGTCCAGTTCGACAGGCTCGGCGGCGGAGAAGACGGCGCGGCGCAAATTGCGGGCGTCTGCATCGCCTGTGGGTAACGCTTCGAGTTTGGCGGCTAACGGTTCCCACGAGTCCTGCGTGAACAGGTATAGGCAGCGGTCGTTGCCGCGAGTGATGATCAACTCGCCCGACAGCTTGTCACGGAAGCGCGCGGGGACCGCCATACGCCCTTTGTTGTCCACAGAATGCTCGAACCGCCCTAAAAACATCGCTCTCCACACCCATTGGTCTTGCTGTTGAACACTGACCCACAACCCCAATAGCCCGACTTGTCCACACTTTTCCCCACTTTTCCCCACTTTTCGCCACTTTTTCCACAATTTCTCACATTATAGACTGTTCGGAGAGCATTGCAAGCGTTTCCACACTTTGACAGTGGTCGGTAGTCAGTGGTCGGTTATCAGTCGCAAAGGGACCTATGGGTAGGATCACAAGAGAAACATCGATCACCGACCACTGACTACCGAGTTTCGCGGGCGCGAGACGTTGCGGTGGTGTGGGCCATCTGTTCGAGGCTGTTGTCCAGGGGAGAAAGTTCTACCGGCCCATGGCGGCGACCGAGCGCCTGAGTGAGGAGGTGGTCGGCAAAACGGGGGTTCTTGGGAAGGAGAGAGCCGTGCAGGTAGCAGCCGTAGGCGGTCTTGTAGATTGCACCCTCGGTGCCGTCTTTGCCGTTGTTGCCACCGCCTATGATCGACTTGCCGAGGGGAGAGCATCCCGGGCCGAGGAAGGTAAGGCCGGAGTGGTTCTCGAATGCCACTATCGTCCCGACACCCGGCACGGCGCAATCAACTAATACATTACCTATATAGCGCCTGTCCCCTGCCTCCGTGTGGGCGTCAAACAGGCCGATGCCGGGAAGGGCATCACCGTCGAAGGGGCGGTAGTATTTTCCAAGCAGTTGATAGCCTCCGCACACGCTGAGTATGACTGCGCCACGCTCGACTGCCTCTTTGATAGCATCACCCTTTCGGCCTTGTAGGTCTTCCGAGACGGCTATCTGCTGTTTGTCCTGTCCACCGCCGAAGAAGTAGAAGTCGTAGAAGTTAGGGTCAATATCATTCCCAATGCTCACATTCTCTACCTGCACATCTATACCTCGCCATTGCGCGCGACGGCTCAACGCCAGGATGTTGCCCCTGTCGCCATATATATTCATCAACTCCGGATAGAGAAATGCTATTCGTAGGTCCATTTATTATTGCTCCCAGAACTGGCTCTTGACCCAACCCCTACCATGCAGCATCTTGCGGAAGGCCAGCATTGCGGTGTATGTAGGCAGCACGTAGAGTGTTTCACCCTGCGGCAGTGAGCCTAATGCCTCATCGAGGGCGGCATCAATGGAAGGCTCTATATGAATCATGTCCGCATCCACACCTGCATACTTGAGCCGCACCGCCATGTCAGAGGCGCGTATGCCCGACACGTGAACCGAGCTGACCAGGCCTGAAGCCGCGGAGATTATCTCAAAGTCTACATCCCAAAGCCAGGACACATCGCGGCCATCAGCTATAAGATCGTTGATGATGATTAAGAGCCGCTTGGGTGTGACTTCCTGCTCTCCCAATCGTTCCTCAATGGGGAAAAGCATTCGCAACACTTCGTTGAAACCGACCGGATTCTTCACGAGCGCCATCAAAAGCTGTTTGCCACCAGGCACATCTACCCGCTCTATGCGCCCGAAGGCCGCCGTGAACTTCTCGATACCCGCCTTGATCTTTTCGGGGGCAATTCCGAACGCCAGAGCGGCGGCTACTGCGGCGAGGCCGTTGTAAGCGTTATAGAGGCCGGGCACCTGGAGTTTTACCACAAGTTTGCCCGCCGGTGTCTCAATTATCAAGTTGCTGGACTCAGTCCCATGCAGTTCAACTTTGGTTGCCACTACTTCCGGGCGCGGGCGTTCCAGGCCGCAAGATGGGCAACGCCAGTGACCCAGGTGGCCTAGAAGTATAAGGCTGTAATCCAGGCGGCTGGCGCACCGAGGACACAAGATCGAGTCGGCGGCATGAGGCAGCGCATCGAGGGCATATCGTGGGTCGTCGATGCCAAAGAGCAGAGGCTTTGCACGTAGACCTGGCGTAGTGACGAGGGAGGCAATCGCCGGGTCATCAGCGTTCAGCACTAATGTTGAAGCTGGGCCAAGCCGAGGTAGCGCCGCCTGCCACTTGCGGTGTATCGTGTCGATCTCGCCATAGCGATCTAACTGGTCGCGGAAGAGGTTGTTGAACAGAGCTACCTTCGGGCGTATGCTACCGAGCACGACAGGCAGGGCAGCCTCGTCAACTTCAAACAGTCCTGCCTTCAGGTCGGAGGGGAGGCCGCCTGAGGGCGTGGCGGCATCAACCATCGTAGAGACAAGCCCGCGCTCAAGGTTTGAGCCTGAACGGTTATGGAGCGGCTCCAGGCCTGCCTCCTCCAGAATCGACCCTAGCATGCGAGAAGTGGTCGTCTTGCCGTTGGTGCCGGTCACTACAAGCGCACCGGCGGGCAATTGTGAGGTGAGGGCGCGCAAGACACCGGGATACATGGCCTGTGCTATCAAGCCCGGCAAAGCGGTGCCGCCTCCGCGCCCCAGGAAGCGGGTGGCAAGCCCTGAGGCTTTACCGGCTGCAACCGCCGCTACAAGCACAGGGTTTCTCATCTACGGCTTTGCTTCACACGAAACATCATCAGCGATTGATGTTATCGAGGCCGTGGTCGAACTCGGCGAACTTTATGTTGCCCAACGGGTAGAGTATTCGATGGCAGGTTGGGCAGGGAACCAGCTCGTCAGTTGCGCGAGCCTGCCGAAGTATCTGCGCGGGCACCGCTACACCGCACCCATTACAAAGCCCATCACGCACCCCCGCTATCGCCACGCCGCCCTTGCTCCGCCGCAGACGCTCGTACACCTGAAGATCGGCCCACGGCAAATCAGTTATTGCTCTTTGGCGCTTCACCTGCAACACCTTTGCCTGGGAGAAGAGCGTTTCTTTTTCCTCAGCTAACCCGGCCTGAAATTGCTCCCATTCCTTTGTAACGCCGTCAAGCTCTTGTTCTCGCGCCCTGGCTGCTTCCTCCGCCGCTTCGACCTCCATCATCGCGTCGATAGCCGTGTCCTCCTGGGACTTCAAGCGCAACTTCAGGTGGCCGACCTCCTCCTGCACCTGCCCCAGCTCTTTTGGGTTCTTGATAGAGCCATCATAGAGCCGTTTGTCCTGGGTGCGTATGCGCGAGGCCGTCTCATCAGATTCGTGAGAGGTCTTCTTCAGCCTGGCCTGCATCTCCTTCAAGTGGGTGGCGGCTTCTTCCTGGGCAGCACGGGCGGCGAGCAGCTCGGCGCTTTCGACCGTCTGCTCATCGATAAGGCGCATGCGGGCGACGCGGCTATCCAAAGCGCTGTCTACTTGCTGTAAGTCATATAGAGGCCCGGTACGGCTCATGAATGTCCTTTCTGTGCCCTTTCTGTACAAGTACAGCAACCAGCATAACACGATTGGTATAGGCAGGCAAGGTATTCTTGCGCGGCTCGTGCGTTTCCCTTTATACTGCCTATATTCCCCGCCCTCGGCCTGAGATCATAAACGCCACGGTAATAGCAGTACCTCGATGCTATCCAGAAAGGACGACCCCGAACATCTTACGCCACCCATCTAAAATACACAGTCCACAACCTCTCCCCTCGTTCTACTCCTTCATAAGCTGGGATGCAGCATGAGCGTGGCTACAGAGGAGCGTCCGGCCAGAAGCGAAGATAAGCCGGTATCACCCTTGGCCCCTCTTCTGGCGCGTATTACTTACAAGCGCCAGCTGTGGATCCTGCTGCTCCCTTACTTGCTGGGGCTGATCGTGCTGGTGTTGCTGCCTGCGCTGCTCTCCGTGCCTTTTGCCTTCACCGACTATGATGCGCTGAGTCCTCCTGAATGGGTGGGCCTCGACAACTTCCGAGAGATGTTTTCCGACAGGCTCTTTTGGAACGGGCTTGGTGTTTCCCTCTTTTTCATTGTCACTGCCATTCCGCTCAGGGCGCTGGGCGCAATGCTGCTCGCCTTTCTGCTGCACAGGCGGCGCAGATCGAACAAGGTATTCAGGAGCATCGTCTACCTCCCAACCATCATCCCGGATGTGGCTTATGCGCTTCTGTGGCTTTACATATTCAACCCCTTATATGGGCCTCTGAACTGGGTCTTGCCGGTATTCGGCCAGAAAGCCGAAGGCTGGCTGTTGGAGCCGTGGCCCGCGAAATTTGCCGTGGTAATTATGATGCTCCTGCCGATAGGCGAGGGGTTCGTCCTCATGCTGGCGGCCCTTCAAGATATACCGGGCGAGCTGGAGGAGGCCGCGAGGATCGACGGAGCGACCGGGTGGCAGCGCTTCCGGTTTCTCACACTGCCCCTGCTCGCACCCGCCCTTATTCTGCTGGTCTTCCGCGATACAGCCCTCAGTTTTCAGACTACCTTCGTGCCTTCGCTGATCACGTTCGAGGGCGGATCACCCTATTACGCAACCCTGTTCCTCCCTGCCTATGTGTGGCAGTACATCACCGAGCACCAGAGGTTCGGTTATGCGGCAGGCATGACATGGGTTATGTATGCGATTACAGCAGCCATCATAGCCCTGCAATTCCTGGTAATAAGGAAGTGGCGAGGGGGAATCAATGCTTAGAGAGCAGGCCGACACTTATGCCGTGCAGCACCACTACCCGACGCAGGACGAGGTAGACGAGGGCCTAACCCGCTGGACGAATGATGCATCCAACGTCGCGCATCATCTCCTGACCGTGGGTGCAGCCCTTATCTTCATCATACCGCTTATCTGGATGTTTACCGCGTCACTTCGGCAGCCGGACCTGGCACCGCCGTCACGCCTGGAATGGATACCCCAGCCGGTAGTGCTATCGAATTATGCAACTGTATACAACGATCTGCTGCCGTTCGGAACTTACCTGGCCAACTCGCTGAAGGTGGTGCTGCTCGCCGTTCCACTGACGGTAATTACAGCCAGTTGGGCGGGGTTCGCGATGGCACAGATCAACCCCCGGCCCAGGAACATGCTCATAGTAATATCGCTTGCCACGCTCCTGGTCCCGGTCACAGCTCTCTGGATAACACGTTTTCTGGTTTACAAGTGGTTGGGTGTGCTCGACACGCTCTGGGCGGTGATACTGCCCGCTTTCATGGGCACAAGCCCCTTCTATGTGCTGCTTTTCCATTGGGCTTTCACCCGTATACCTATCGAACTGTATGAGTCCGCAAGGCTGGAAGGCGCGAGTGCCTTCCGAGTGTGGGCGACGATAGGGCTGCCCCTGGTGCGCCCTTCCATAGTCGCCGTTGCCGTGTTGTCGTTCGTTTACTACTGGAGCAACTTCATCGACCCTCTGCTTTATCTAAACAGCCAGACAAACTACACTTTGCCCCTGGGCTTGCAAGCCCTGAAGCAGATGGTCCCCACGCAGTTCCCTTTGTTGATGGCGGGCGCGGTCATGATCACCATACCGGTTGTTATCATGTTCGTCTTCGCCCAGAAATATTTCCTGGACGAGACGAGAGGCGCGGGTTGGCTGGGACGCTAGGCGAGTAATTGTTTATAATGTTTGCCAGGGGCTACCGAAAAGATAAACTCATCAGAGAGTGAAGGTCTGTATGGTAAGGCAGAGAGCCAATAGAAAAGTGTTCGATTGGGCATCTGCCCTCATTGCATGCTGCACACTGATCATGCTTACGTCGACAGTCACTCATGCCGCGTCGGTAGCTCGGCACCCCGGCACCCATCTGGTGTACATGCCGTGCGAGATCCCTGCCGACCATGAAGACGCCGTCTGGCTATCCATAAGAGAACAATACAAGGCTGTTGACTTTTCTGTACTGAACAGCGAGCGGGCCAGGTGGCTCGTAAGGCAGGAGCCTGACCTGGCAGCCGAGGTCGATTACAGGGCCGCACGCCAGGGACGCGGGGACGACGAGGAGTACGAACGTTACGAAGTCTATATGCTCTACCAGGCGTTCGAAGATCACCAGGAACGCGAAGAGCTGGAGGTGTTCGGCAAGCACGATGACCGCCTGGGCCAGATGGCCGGGAAGGCGATCCGCAGAACGCACCATACCCCGGACCTACCGGGCAACGAGGTGCCAGCGACACAGCACAACGACGCGCAGCCATCGGACAGCCCCGAATATGTTCGGTTCCAGGTGCCGGTATTTGAGCCGATCACCTGGCGCGGCAAGGCCCCAACCCCACCCCCACGCTACATATAACCCCAGTAGCAGCTTCGCTTTAGAAGCGAACTTGAAGATAGAAGCCGAGAGATAGGTATCTTTCGGGTTAGGAACCTGCGCTCGTAAGCGCGGGACCTGTTAGTATTCATGTCCACATAGGAGGAAAACAAAGTGCAAAGACATAAACCACAAGGGCTAGCGATTTGCCTGCTAGTCATCCTGAGCATGGTAGCTTCAGCATGCGGGCCGGAGACCCCGGCTGCACAACCTACCGCAACTACAGCCACATCGCCGACGGCAGAGGCTACTGTCGAGTCTACGGCCACTTCAGGCAGTATGACTACCGCCGAATCAACCCCCAGCAGCCAAGCAGGCATGACCGGCAGCATCAGCTTCCAGGTCTTTGGTGATCCCGCCGAGCTGCATGTGTTCCAGGAAGTAGTGGCCGGGTTCAGCAAAGCGCACCCAGGCCCTACGGTGAACATCATACATGTCCCCAACCAGGGCGACCACATGAGCAAGATATCGGCGGCGTTCGCGGCGGGTGAGCCTCCCGACGTCTTCCTCATCAACTACAGGCGGTTCGGCCAGTTCGCAGCCAAGAACGTCCTCGAGCCTGCCGGGCCGCTTCTCGCCAAGAGCAGCACCCTGAAAGAAGATATGTACTACCCACAGGTGCTGGAGGCATTCCGCTACAAGGGCGTGTTGCAATGCATCCCACAGAATATATCGAGTCTTGCCGTCTACTACAACAAGGATATGTTCAAGGCCAAGAACGTACCTGAGCCAAAGGCAGACTGGACGTGGAATGACTTTCTGAATGCTGCTCTGACCCTCACCCAGGATACCAACGGCGACGGCAAGACCGACATCTACGGCGTCAGCGTCGAGCCGCAGCTAATCCGTCTTGCCCCCTTCATCTGGCAAAACGGCGGTGAAATAGTGGACAACACCGAGAAGCCAACCACGCTCACTCTTAAGGAGGGAGCGGCACGTGAGGCTGTGCAGTTCTTCATGGACCTGCGCACCCAGGGTGTGGTGCCGACGGAAGCAGAAGCGAAGGCAGAAGACGGCGAAACAGCCTTCATGAATGGGCGGGTCGCCATGATATTGCAGAGCCGAGCGGCAACACCCTCGTTCCGCGAGATCAAGGGCTTTCAGTGGGACGTAGTGCCCCTTCCTATGGGCAAGCAAAAGGCTACTATCCTACACAGCGACGCCTACTGTATAGCGGCGGCCTCGAAGAACAAAGACCTGGCCTGGGCCTTCGTGGAGTATGCTCAGGGTGTCGAAGGCCAGACGATAGCTGCCAAACTGGGTCGAACGGTGCCCTCTCTCAAGAGTGTCGCCGAGTCACCCGCTTTCCTCGACCCAACTCAGTCCCCGGCCAATAGCAAGATGTTCCTCGATGTCATCCCAACAGTCAAGCTTGTGCCTGTGCTTTCCACATGGCCCCAAATCGAAGGCATCGTAAATGAGGAGCTTGAACAGGCCCTCTATAAGCTGAAGTCGATCGACGATGCTATCGATATGGCAACAAAGGAAACGACAGACCTGTTCGCGCAAGGTAGCAGCGAAAAATAGGCTCACCCAGCTATAGTGACAGGGCGGTCCGGGGAATACGTCTCCCGGACCGCCCTGTTGATTCTACGCCTCCATCTCCTCGTTTATGTGTACAACTCCTGCTTGATTTCCTATTGACAGCACACGTAACCCGTGCTAGAATGGGAACATAAGTTCTAGTTACGCCAGATTGCTTTCAGATACAAGATTTGAGCGAAGGAGAGTGTGCTATGTTTCTAGGTTGGTTTGATGATGAAAAAAAGAAAAGCCCTGCCGAGAAGATCGAGGAAGCTGTAGAGAGATATGTTGCCAGGTTCGGTGAAGCCCCTAACATCTGCCTGGTGAACGCCGATGACCTTGCTACCTGTGACGGTGTAGAAGTCAAAGTGGCTGAATACGTGAGGCCGAACCACTTCTGGGTAGGACAAGGGGAGTTGTTGGAACCGCGCACGGCTGCCTGAGACGGAGCGTATGGCATTGCCAAAGCCAGAATAAAGAGGGACATGCATCCGATGCATGTCCCTCTTGTATTTAGAACACCTAATACACCTAGCGCGCCGCGCGTTGCGGGTAAAGTTTCAGTTGAGACCGTAGAGCTTCAGCTGCTGCACGCAGGTCAATTTCCGATAGAGGAAAGTCAGCGAATACATCTTCTGTTCCGTACTTGGTCCTATGTGCCCAGGGCGGTAGACATTCTATTGCGAAGTGTATGCGAAGGCATCTCGCTCCATAAGTTGTCTTAATTAAATCGAACGATAGATTCGGCTCAGTAAACCCTATCTCATTCTCTGTCTGTGTCTGAGCAGCTACAGCCTCAAACCAGTCAGATAGACTCTTTACCTCATAAGTCTGAAGAAATGGGTCAGTAACTGACCAAGAGCCTTGCGGAAGCTCAACAGCCATATAGATCGTGAGCCAGTCGTCTTGCTCTTGTTCGGGGAATTCATAGCCGATGATATTAAGGTGAAATGAGGAGCCATTGCTGGCATGAAGATTCATTCTTTCTCCATCTCCGCCCGCACCTCTTTTATTATTGAGAGGCATCTTAGGAAACTGAAAGATAATAGAAAGCAAGTCTAGGATAGAATTACCTCAAAGCGGGCTATCGGCCTGCCATGCCTCCACGACAATGCGGCCTGAGGAAAGGCGGGCAAGCTCCGGGCGCGGGGGAGCGTCGGAGTTGGGGAACCTGCTGACGAGGCCCGCGATCCCTAGCTGCGACGGCACCATCTGGAGCGCACAGACAACCGCTTCGTCGTCCCCGGCCACGCCTGCATGAACATAACCGTGCAGCACACCCCACACAACTACATCACCATCGGCGATGATTTCCGCTCCCGCCTCGACATCACCCAGGATGCAAACGTCGCCTCCGTAGCGCAGAGATTGGCCTGGACCGAGGTTACGCCGCAAGAACAAACCATTACCTGCCTCCGCTCCGCCGTTAGCTACCATATCCGGGCCGAGAGGAGAAGTGGCATATGCGCCGCGCCCCTTGAGGCCGACCTGCACACCTGCGTCGCCTGCGGCAAATGAAGGCGGGCGGCTGGCGACTCCGTAACCCTCGGCGACCATGCGGCTCTGCGCTGAGAGGCTGACGAAGGTTTGTACCTTCATCTCGTTGCGTGTGAGCATACGGTAGAGCACGTCGAACTCTGGCCTATCTATAACACGGTGGCCTGCGTTGATGGTTACTGGCGCGCCTTTGAAGAAGTTGGGCTGCGCCTTTATACGTTCTACCAGGGCGGTCAGGATCTGCGAGAATGATACGTCGTCATCCAGGATGAGCAACAGCCCTTCACGCACTCCCTTTATAATGACAGCTTCTGACACTTGCAAAGTTAGTCCTCATAGACTAATAACACTACATAAAGCACATTTCAAAATCGTAGGGGCGGACCCGTGTGTCAGCCCTGTTGGGGATGGTACTCGGGCAAGGGTGAACACACGCCCCCGCTACGCTCATGCCCCTACGTTCCTTTTGCCTGTTTTGAAATCACCTCATAACGGGCTTTACTCATTCACCTTGAAGTAGGCCTTCATAATAGCATCGGTCACCGGCACAGCAAAGGTCGAGCCTTCAAGGCTTTCCTGCCCGCCTTCGAGCAATACTACGACCGCGATCTCCGGCTTGTCGTAAGGCGCAAAAGCGGTGAACCAGGCATGGGAGCGCCTGGTTTCCTTGCCGTTCTTTATTGAAACGATCTCGCCATACTCGGCGGTCCCAGTCTTGCCCGCAACAGGTATGCTCTTCAGTGTGAAACGGTTAGCGGCCGTTCCCTTGACCTTATCGGCGATGGCCTGCCTCATGCCTTTCCTGACAAGGGCAAGATTCTCGGGAGAGACCGGCACCTGACCGAGCACTTTCGGCTGGTAATCTTTTACCACATTTCCAGACCAGTCTGTGACCTTCTCCACAAGTTGCGGCTGATAAAGTGTGCCGCCGTTCGCGACCGCCGCTGTTACATTCACAAGCTGCAAGGGGGTCATAAGGTTGTAGCCCTGGCCGATAGCCGTCACCAGCGTGTCACCCATCGACCACTTGTTGTCTGGATCAAGTTTTTCTTTCCATGCGGGGTTGGGCGACAGTCCCGCGACTTCACCGGGCAGCTCGATACCGGTCTTCTTTCCGAGTCCATAGGCTGTAGCGTAACGCTCAAGTTTATCTATGCCGAGGCCGTTGAACTCGGTGTACTTCTTCGCGCCCGGCGTGTAATACCGGGTCCACAATATCTCTTCACTACCATCTTGCTTTACTGTCTTGCGGTCTTCCTGTTTAGGCCCCGCCGCGATATAGAAGAAGACGTCACTGGAGACGGTCAACGCCTGGACTACATTGATCGTACCGTGGCCCTGGGCGCGCCAATCTCGGAAAGGATTACGTGTCTTTTCGTCCCATGTATAAGGCACCTCGATGTAGCCGGGGCACACATAGGTCGTGTCCGCAGTCACGACCCCCTCCTGCAAAGCCGCCGAAGCGGTAATCATCTTGTAAGTAGAGCCGGGTGGGTAAGCTCCTCCGATGGCGCGATTGAACATGGGAAGAGCGGGGTCTGTATTCAGGCGGTCGAAATCTGCTTGCGAGATGCCCGCCGAGAAGAGGTTGTTATCATAGGATGGGAGAGATACCATCGACAGGACCTGCCCATTATCGACGCGCATCACGATAGCCACACCCGACTTCACATTTGCTTTGGTGATACCATCCTGCAGGGCCGATGTGACAGCCCTTTGAAGTTCGGTGTCGAGGGTTAGCGTTACATTGTTGCCGGTGATGGGTGGCCTTGAGGAAACTTCAGTCACAATGCGCTCTTTGGAGTTGACCATGACGCGCGACTCGCCCTTAGCGCCGCGAAGCTCCTTCTCCATGCTCGCTTCGATGCCGGTCTGCCCTACCTTGTCGTCTGGCTCATACACACCGGGCGACTGCTCGTAATCCTCCCGTGAAATGGGGCCTACGAATCCGAGAAGATGGGAGAGCAACGAGCCGTCCGCGTACTGTCGTATAGGCTCAGGCTCAACACTTACGCCGGGAAGCTTGCTTAGCGTCGAGGCAACAGACTGCATGGGGTTGTAATCGACACCACGCTTGACGACTACCGGCTTCAAGCAGTTGCTGAACCCCCTGATAAAGTTGTACTCAAGCTCGTTGTAGACCTGTATGCCGGGCAGGAACTCCGACTGCGCCCGTATAGACTGCGCTTCGGCTTCAGTCACATCTTTCCTGAGCAAGAACAGGTTCTCGCTTGTGGGGTTGGCGGATACCGTCTGGGTGAGCGGGGCAAGTATCGTCTCTTTGTAGTTGACAGCCTTCAATGGGACCGAGAGCCGGTTAGCCACCTCTCCCACCTTGTCGAGCGGCAGTTCTTTTGGCTTGACCGTTATCACATATTTCACCAACGGCTCGGCGGTTGTGGTCAAAGTAGTGGTCTGCGTCTGATTGAGCGTGGCGGCCAGGTCAGTGAAAAGCCTGGTAGTGAGCACCTGGGACTCTAGCGCACCCGGCCCGGCTGAGCAGTTGATATCTTCTACATCTGCGGCTGTGACTGCGATCGAATATGACGGATTGTTGGTGACAAGTCGCTTGCCGTTTCGGTCGTATAGAACGCCGCGCGTAGCCTCGAGCGGCAAGGTGCGCTCACGATTGCCCTGGGCCTTTGCTTTATAGCTCTCGCCCTGGAGTATCTGCATGTTGTACAGTTGCCCCGTGAGCAGCACAAACATCAGCACCAGCCCTACATGCAGGGCGCGATATGGACGCTTTGGCGGTAGTTCTACCATTCTACCCTTACCCTCCGGCCTATTCTCTCACTCATCCAGAGCATCGAGCTATAGGCGACCGGCATCAAAATGACGTTAAGTAAAGCCCCCGGAAGGGCCACGCGCAACATGTTATCTACGAACGCAGGTTCTACGCGCCCGGTAGCAGTCAAAAGGCCCATCGTCATAATATGATAAAAGACCGTGGCCCCAAAGATAGTGACCAGCGGCACAAAGAACATGCTGTGAAACGGATTCGCCTGGCCCATGCTTGACAGCAAAGCCACAAGGACCAGGATTAGCGCATTACCCCCAAGCGGAAAGGCCGGCCCGCTCATCAGGTCGAGCATGATACCACCCACGAAACCCCATATCGTAGCGTCATACAGCCCTTCGACCAGGCAGACTGAAACAACCAGCAGCACCACGAAGTTGGGTCGTACCGATATAGGCACAGCCTGGGGTAGCACCACCGACTGCACCAGAGCGGCTATAAACAAGATTACGGGCGCAAGATAGACCATCTGTCTCAGGATTTTGGGTTTTGTAATTCATAACTCAAAATTCATGATTCCCGAAGCTACTTCTCAGCGCCGCTGGTGATTACAAGCACGTCTTCGAGAGCGTTTAGTTGGACGAGCGGATATGCCTCTGCCTCTTTCTCCATTTGAACGTCGCTCTGGGGTGCAGTTGATACTTGCCCGACGATTATTCCCTTGGGGAACGCGCCGCTTAAGCCGGAGGTAAGAAGGATGTCGCCATCTTTTACGTCGGCGTCACGCGGGATATGGCGCATCAAAAGCCGCCCTCCTTTCTGCCACTGCCCATCGACTACGCCCGGCACTTGCATCCGCTGGGTTGCCACGGGTATGGATGATTTGACGTCTGTGATGAGCAACACAGTGGCTCGATCAGCCTTTACATCGGAGATCTGCCCAACGAGGATACCACCCGGGCTTACTACCGCCATCCCAATATCGATACCTGCTGCGGTCCCTCTGTCGATGGTGAGTATTTCAAGCAGGCCGCTCGGGTCGCCACCTATATTGCTGGCTAGCACGGCTTTTATTTCAGGTCGCGCGCTCTGGAACTTGAGCATGGCGCGAAGCTGCTCGTTCTCGCGCTGGTATTCCTGGTAAAGCACGTTCTCGGACGTAACCGAGTCGAGGGCTGCGCGCAGTTTGCGGTTCTCTTCCTGGAGGTCGTTTACGCGGCGGATAGCATCGATCCAACCCCCAACACCGGCTGTGGCGTCATGCACTGCCTGCTGTATGGGAGTGAGAACAGTATTGGCCGCGCTCTCCAACGGCTGGAGGTGCCTGCCCTGGCTCAGAAGAATAAAAGCGAGACTAACGAGGACAAGTGCGACCAGCAGATAGAGGGTTCGCGTCCAGGAGAGGGAGCGTTCCTTCGGCTTCATAATTATGGTTCAATTACCCTTTGGGAATTATGAATTATGAGTTTTGAATTATGAATTGTTTGCTTCCGTCTAATTCAAAACTCATAATTCCCAATGAGTATTAGTTGTGTACTAGAACTGCTCGACGGTTCTGTGCGCTCGACTTCAAGATGCGATCGTACTGCTCGAGCGCCTCGACAATACGGCCGGCACCTCTCACCACACAGGTGAGGGGGTCTTCGGCGATATACACAGGCATCTTCGTTTCGATGCTGAGGCGACGGTCAATGCCTTTGAGGAGCGCGCCGCCACCGGCCAGCGTTATGCCGTTCTGCATAATATCGGCTACAAGCTCCGGAGGCGTTTCTTCGAGCGCGGTCCTGACCACTTCTATTATTTCGGATACCGGCCCTGATATAGCCTCACGCAGCTCCACGCTGCTTACATCTATTGCTTTGGGCAGGCCCGTTACTACATCGCGGCCACGCAGGGTGACAGAAAGCTCTTCGTCCAACGGGTAGGCAGACCCGGCGGCTATCTTAGCGGCCTCTGCCATGCGCTCACCGATATGCAGATTGTGCTCGCGGCGGGCGTACGATACGATAGATTCGTCTATCTCGTCGCCTGCGGTGCGTATCGAGTGGTTGATCACGATACCACCCAATGAGATGACAGCAACCTCGGTGGTGCCACCACCGATATCGACTATCATCGAACCTATCGGTTCCTGCACGGGAAGCCCGGCGCCTATAGCGGCGGCCATCGGCTCCTCTATAGGGTATGCCTCACGAGCGCCTGCGTTGATAGCGGCGTCGTGTGCAGCGCGGCGCTCCACCTCGGTCACACCCGACGGGATGCCGATAACGACACGTGGCTTGGGTGTCATTATACCCTGCGAGTGCACTTTCTTGATGAAGTGCTTGAGCATCGTTTCGACCATGTCAAAGTCGGCGATGACGCCATCCTTGAGGGGGCGAATAGCGACGATGTAGCCCGGCGTCTTGCCAACCATCGCCTTAGCCTCAGCGCCGACCGCGTAGGGCTTGCGCGTGCGCTTGTCTATTGCAACAACAGAGGGCTCGGACACTACGATGCCCTTACCCCTCACATGAACTAACGTATTGGCTGTACCCAGGTCGATACCCAGGTCGCGGCTGAAAAGGCCGAACAACGCGTTCAAAGGGCCTATCATTATGTCTGGATCTCCTTACGGCAAGCGGTAACCCACCGGTTTATTTGCTCGGAGATAAGTAAACTCACTGAAAAGCAAACGTATTGCGTGATTGGCTAAGCTTCACGTAAGGCGACGGTGCACTTAGAAGCTAATAATATAACTTAGACAGCATATAGTAAACAGGCTGGACCCTGCCTTGAGATTATATGCCAGTGCTCAATGGTATGTCAAGCAAATGGCGTCTTTGGAGGCTAGGATACGACGTTATACGTAGTTATGGCCCTAATTAGATAAATATCTCCCCCTCATTTCTGGAATCTAATCAGTAGATCGCTGGAAATTGCCAGGGCAAGTAGAGTATAATCAGGCTCACCCAATCCACCTGGTATGAAGGAGGAGCGCTTTATGCTCGCTTCCACTACGGCTGTCCTCAACAAAAACATGCCTCTCCATGACTGGTATCTTATGCCGGAGGCCTATTCGGCGCCCCTCGTGACCGATGCCATTGCAGAGTTCGGCATCCGCAAAGGCCAGACGCTGCTCGACCCATTCTGCGGCACCGGCACTACTCTCGTTGCGGCGAAGTTGGCTGGGTGCGATGCGCTGGGTATAGAGGTGAACCCATTCCTCTGTTTTGCGAGTCGAACCAAGGCGAGGGAGGATTTCGATTTGCCCCTGCTTCGGTTGGAGAGTGCAACACTGCTCAAAAAGGCCAATGCCGCTCTTGATAGATTGGTCGATACCGGTCCTCTCTCGCTGGTGGACGATCTGCCCGATATGCCGAGGCTGGAACAATGGATATCGCGGCGGGTTGTATGGAAAATCCTGGCTTTACGCGAGTGTATCGGGGAGAACACGAGCGAGAGAGTACGCGACTTGCCGATGCTGGCGCTGGCCTCGTTGCTGAGGGGAGCGAGCAACATGAAGCTGTCGCCCCATGCCTTCGGATCGCGTGTGGTAAAGCACGACGCACCCGTAATGTGCATGTTCGAGCAGAAACTCAAGAAGATGATCGCCGATATCGAATGGCTTGAGGAGCAAGATGGGCTTGGGCGGGCCGAGGTGGTCGAAGGAGACGTGAGAGCAAGCGGTGGGCTAGAACACGAACTGCTCCCGGCGGCGCTGGCGATAGGCTCTCCGCCCTACCTGAACAACCTCGATTACACCATGCAGACGCGTATGGAGCTATTTTTCCTCGGCTTCGTGAGCGACATGGAGGGGTTGAAAAGGCTGCGCAAGAAGATGATGATTTGCGATACCAAGGCCACTTACAAAGAGATCGAGGATTGGAAGCGCGTTGAGGAGATACCTACGATAGCAACCGTCTCGAAGGCTATAGACGACAAGTTGGAGGATAAAGGCTGGGGTTGGGACTATGGGCGCATGACGCGAAACTACTTCGGCGGCCTCCTCCGAGCGATGGAATCAGTTAAGCCGATGCTCGCCCCCGGCGCAAAGCTAGTCCTCATCCTGGGTGAGTCGGCCCATGCAGGCATATTGGTACCTGTCCCCGACCTAGCAGCCGAGCTAGGCAAGATAGCGGGATATGACCACGCCGAAGTGAGGGTAATGCGGACCAGAAGGTCATCCTCCCACGGCTTCAGCCTGAAAGAAAGCGCGGTAGTTCTCGGCTAATTAATCCTAATCCACTCTGCGTTCTCCGCGCCTCTGCGGTGAAACCATAAATCTTTTGCCGCCGGGCATCTCTCGTGGTATTATGAGGATGCTTCCGCCCCACCACGTGGCGACGGCAGATTCCACCTCCTGGAAAAGAGCGAAATCCATGCCAACAATCGTATGCGCAGGCCTCGGCCCCGGAGCCTGGGAGCAGGTTACTCTCGAGGTGAAAGCTCTCCTCGATGCAGCCAGCACCATCTACTTACGCACAAGGACCCACCCTACCGCCGACCACCTCCCCGGCCATCTTGACGTGCGCACGTTCGACTACCTTTACGAGCGTGAAGCACGGTTCGAGGAGATATACCGGCAGATAGCCGAAGAGTTGGTTTCCCTGGCTGTCAAGGGCCGTGACCCTGTTATTTACTGCGTTCCCGGCCATCCCGCAATTGGTGAGGCTTCAGTCAGGCATTTACGGGCTAACGCAGCCGAGCGAGGCGTGAAACTACGGCTTGTGTCGGGGCTTTCCTTCATAGAGCCAGTATGCACGGCGCTCGAAATAGACCCTTTGGAGCGGGGCCTGCAAATTATGGACGGCACAGAACTAGCGAGCTTCACCAGTGGGGATAATAGCAGCACAGACAATCCAAAATCCAAAATCCAAAATCCAAAATCGGAAGAGCCTTTTCTCTTCAGCCCATACTCGATGCCTATGGCCCCTGAAACATTCTCCGCGAACGCGGGCCTCTCTCCAATGTACCCCGTGCTTATTTGCCAGGTATATAACGACAGGGTCGCTTCGGCTTGCAAGCTGATGCTGATGGAACGGTACCCGGATGAACACCCTGTCAGAGTTGTGCTTAATGCAGGCGTGGCGGGACAGGAAAAGGTCATAGAGACCACGTTGACGGAGATGGATCGTGGGCACGGCATCAACCACCTGGCGTGCATTTACCTCCCGCCCCTGGAGCCGCTCCAACTACCGAGAGAGTTCAACTCGCTGGTTTACGTGATGGGTAGGCTGCGAGGGCCGGGCGGCTGCCCGTGGGACCGCGAACAAACGCACGACTCCATCAAGCATCACCTCCTCGAAGAGGCATACGAAGCAGTCGATGCGATGGATGCGGGCGACCCGGATACGCTTGCCGAGGAGCTTGGAGATTTGCTCCTCCAAGTCGTGTTTCACTCGCAACTCGCGGTGTCGAATGAGGAGTTTACCCTCGCTGATGTAGTCGGACATATCGTGAGCAAGCTGATCAGAAGGCACCCGCACGTCTTCGGCGATGTCGAGGTAACGGGCGCGGATCACGTCATAAAGAACTGGGAAGTGATAAAGGCGGGAGAGAGGGAAGCCAAGGCGAAAGCAGGGCGCAAGTTCGAGTCCGCGCAGGCCGCCGAGCAGGGCCTCGAAGGCACAGGACTATTATTGAGCGTCCCCAGGGCGATGCCGTCGTTGGAGCGCGCTCAACAATTGCAGGTGCGCGCTGCGCGTGTCGGGTTTGACTGGTCTGACGTAAAGGATGTATTCGATAAGGTGCGGGAAGAGATAGCTGAGCTTGAAGCGGAAGAAAGCACCAAGAAAAGAACGGAGGAGTTGGGCGACCTGCTTTTCGCGCTGGTGAACCTCGGGCGATGGATGGGGGTGAATACGGAAGAGGCGTTGCGACGGGCCAATGATAAGTTCATCGGCAGGTTCACTGCGATGGAGCAGGCAATTGTAGAGGGTGGCGACAAGCTCAGTGGGATGAGCATCGAAGAGATGGACGATGTATGGGAAAGGGTGAAAAGTGAGCAGGCCGCACCATAAGTACGTAGCAACCAGACCGCCGCCCATAACCGACTCGCACAAAATGGGTCCGAGGCGCTTTGCCTACCACCAGCCCGTATCACGGCGGAGCACACTCGGCCTGCTGTTCAAGCGGGCCGTGTGGCTTGTCGTGAGCGCTGTAGTGCTCACAGTTCTGAGCACTTTCGCCTACAAGCTGTGGGTTGACGTGCAGACAGCCGACCTGATCTATGAGATCGACTCGCCCAATCTGCCTCAAAATCACGTGGCGCTGGTCTTCGGGGCCGGATTGAACAGGGCGGGTGGACCCTCCGCGATCCTTTACGACCGGGTAGCCACCGCAGCAGACCTCTACAATAGCGGCAAAGTGAACAAGCTGCTAATGACCGGAGATAACGGCGAGGTGAACTACAATGAGGTCGAGGCGATGCGTCAAACGGCGCAGCAGCTGGGTGTGCCTGATGAAGATATCGTGCTCGATTACGCAGGCTTCAACACATGGGATAGCTGCTACAGGGCACGTGAAGTATTCAGCCTGGAAGCGGCCACGCTGGTAACGCAGCGCTTTCACCTGCCACGGGCGCTACACACATGCAACCATCTCAACGTGAAGGCAGTAGGCGTAGCAGCCGACCGTCAAGCCTACCGCACCGATTACAACGAGGTCCGTGAATACATAGCCCTGGCAGGTAACGCGTTTAGGATCCTCATGAACGACCAGCCCAGGTTCCTCGGCCCCAAAGTGAACGTGGACGAGAAACAAGAGCGGTAGTTGTAAGGCTCGTCCCAGGGTGCTATCATACTCTTACAACTAACCAAAAGCGCAGTAAATTTATCTTGAACTGTAGGTAGCAATATGGCAGTCGACATCGAGCGCATCCTATTCACAGTCGACAAATACGAAAAGATGATCGAGACAGGTATCCTTGGGGAGGACGACCGTGTTGAGCTTATTCGCGGCGAGATCATAAAGAAGGTACCCATTGGTCTTCGCCATGCGGCATGTGTAGCGTGAATTACCAAGCTTTTCGAGAGGAGGGTCGGGCACGTGGCTATCGTGTGGGCCCAAAATCCTATCCGAATAGAAGGCCATTCGATGACGGAGCCTGATGTTGCATTGCTCAAGCCCTCCGCCGATTTCTACAGCGAAGCGCGGCCCACACCCCAGGATGTCTTGCTCCTGGTAGAAGTAGCCGACAGTTCCGTTGCCCGCGATAAGACTGCGAAGGCGCCGCTTTATGCAGAGGCGGGCGTGCCTGAGCTTTGGATAGTCAACCTGGTTGAGAATGTGGTAGAGGTATACGCTGATCCAGTCGGTGGAGCCTACCGAAAAGTAAGCAAAGCCAAATCAGGCGACATGCTGGCCGTACCCATAGGATCGGATACTGTTGTTTCTGTGAGTGAGGCGCTCGGCTAGGTTACTACTTCTTTACGGCAACGCGTGGCTTATTCCCCATAGAATTCGTCTTCGGCGCTGGTGGTCTGGATTTTCTTTTGGAGTTCACAGCACTTGCAAGTGTGGTTGCAACAAAAAGAAGTAGACTGACGCCTTGTGCCTCAGCCGAATTAGCCAGGTCACGGTGCAAATCCTTTGGAACGCGCACGTTGAATTTGCCACTATATATGTAGTCCTCTTGCGTGCTGGGCACAGGAATATCGTGCCCCTGCTCCAGGGATACTTGCAACCAGAGACGCTGAGCATCTTGGATCATTTCGAGGGCCTCTTCAGGGGTAGCGCCTTGACTTATACAGCCAGGCAAGTCCGGGATGCTGACAAACCAACCATCAACATCAGGTACCATCTCGATGCGGTATGATAAAGCCATATGCTCTTCGACTTTACTGATAATCTGCTTGGTGTTAGCTATTTTAGTCATCTTCGTCCTCAGTTCCCAGCAAGGACAACGCTTGCTTTACGTAAGTAGGCAATAAGAAGGGATGGCGCTGCGGAACGGAGATAACTTGTTTGTCACGCACATAGATTCGGTGACTACCACTCTGCTGGCGTACTATAAAGCCCTCTGCCCGCAGAACTGCATCCAAGTCCTCAGGCCGAACCGCCTTGGGGTTGTGTGCCAGTGCCTCGCGCCTCTTGTTCCGCTTTGACATGACTTAATCTGCCCCTATTCATAGTACCATATTTAGTGGCAAATAATCAAGGTGATCTGCTATGAATTGAACAGAGTATATACAGGAAGATTTACCTGTTCAGAGCCGCTACAAGCACCGTCCGCGCCAGGGGGAGCGCCACACGCGTACCTTCACCACCCTCTTCTACGACCACAGCTATCGCATATTGCGGGCGGTTAGGGTCCTTGCCCGCGAAGCCGGTGAACCATGAGTGAGAACTGTCACGGCCTGTCTCGGCGGTGCCTGTCTTGCCGCCCACTGTAGTACCTGGAATTGCAGCACCCTTTGCCCAACCCGACACAGTAGAGGTAATCATCATTTGCTTCACAGTTTCGTTGGTCTGAGGTGAGATTGCCCTCTGTATGTTTCGAGGCTGGAACTGCCAGATGGGCGCTCCTGTCTCAGGGTCGGTGACTGACGCTACAAGATAGGGCGCGGGAACCTCTCCTCCATGAGCCACTGTCGCGGCCACCAACGCCATCTGAAGGGCCGTCGCCTGCACTTCACCCTGTCCGTATGCTGTGGCAGCGAGCAGGTTCTTACCCTTTAGCAAGTCAGGATCGGACGCCACACGGCTTGCCTCAACAGGCACGCCTATGTCGTAGCGTGTGCCGAAGCCGAAGCGGCGCGCATACTCTACCATGCGGTTCTGACCGAGGGCCACCCCAAGCTCGGCAAATACCACGTTGAGTGACCATTTATATCCTTCAATAAGGGTGAAATTGGGGCCGTGATTGCCGGGGCGGCAGGTGGCGCAGTCGGCGTGAACGTAGTTGCCCGCCTCTACCTTCACCTTGCCGTTCGTGTCGCTGAACACAGACATCGCCTGCGCGGTGTTGGTGTCTATCGCGGCTGCCGACGTAACGGTCTTGAACGTGGAGCCTGGTGGATAGAGTCCCTGCGTGGCGCGCATGATGAGCGGGTTAGAAGGGTCGTTTAGCACCCCTTCGTAGTAATCGATGATGCGCTTGTTCTCGACACTCCAATCGTCCTGATTGGGGTCGAAGGACAACTGCTGCGGGTCGATATGGGGGTAAGAGGCCATCGCCAGTATAGCTCCGCTCTGAGCATCAAGCAACACCACCGCGCCCTTGCGCTCGCCGAGGGCTTCTTGTGCCACGTTCTGGAGCGCCGGGTCAATCGTGAGCCGAATGTCGTTGCCTATAACCGGGCGATGCAGGATATCCCGCTGCTGCTTTAGTATCGGGTCAAGTGCCTCGCTGCCGGAGAGATAGGCATCGAAGGATGCTTCCAGCCCCGCCGATCCATAGATTGTGGGGTTGTAATATCCGGCCAGATATGACAGGTTAGGCTCAGGGTAGACGCGGTGAACGTAGCGCGAGGGTGAAATGACATCACTCGCGGCGATAACTTTGTCCCCGGCGAAGATCGAGCCACGACGAACACGCAGCTGCTCGGGTACTTTGCGAGGGTCCTGTATTACTGCGCCTGTCTCGGTGATGACCGTGGCGCTCTTGATCGCCGAAGCAGCAACAATCTGCTCGCGCAGAAGGTGCAGGCTGATTAGCACAAACCCCACAAGAAGGAAGCCGCCAAGCTGCTGCACGTTATGGCGGAAGCGAGCATCCAGGGTGAGACGTTGAGGTGCGTTGGGGTCTGTCCCAGGTAGCCACACATAGATAAGGAGAAGTGGGAAGGCACCCGCGAGGCAGAGTAGCCAAATGTTATCATTTGGTGGCGTCAGCGCTTCAGCAGGAGCAGCAGGAAAGACCCCGCTGACGAATCCGAAGAGTAGCAAGATGAGGGCTATTGCGAGGGCCAGGGTGCGGACAAAGCTTCTTAGCATATAGTACACGATTGTTTCTAGGCTAGATTCAAACTAAGGATCAGGACATCAAAGCGTGGACAGCCTTTAGTACCCGACGAAAATCACTTCAAGCGTTCGGTGCGTACGGCACGGGGCGCGGAAATACGCAGCAGGAGGCCGATAATAATGCAGTTAGTTATCAGGGACGAACCGCCATAACTGATAAAGGGTAAAGTAATGCCGGTCAGGGGGATCATCTTGATAGCCCCACCGATGATAATAATCGTCTGGAGGCCGAGGATAGTGGTGAGGCCCACGGCCAGCAATTGCTCGTAACCTGTGCGCGCCATGAGGCCGATGTGGTAGCCACGATAGACAAGCAGCATGAAGAGCGCGACCACCCCGAGAGTTCCGGCCAACCCAAGCTCCTCGCCTATAGCAGCGATAACCATGTCGGTCTGTACAGCCGGGATGTAGCCAGGCGAGCCGAACCCTATACCTTTGCCAAGCACTCCGCCCGAAGCAAGGGCATAGAGCGACTGGACGATCTGGTAGCCTGCGTCTTGCCCAACCGGCCACGGGTCGAGCCAGATGTTCACGCGGCGCTGGATGTGTGTGAACTGAGAAGAGAAAAAGGCGTTCAACGAATAGGCGGCAGCGAAGAAGAGAGACAGCCCGGCGACTACATAAAAAGGTCGCCCGCTTGCGACGTAGAGCATAGCCAGGAATATGCCGAAGAAAAGCATCGCGCTACCGAGGTCTCTTTGCACGACAAACAAGACCAGAGCAAGGGCCCAAAGCAAGAGCAGGGGCGCAAGATATGGAAGTGGCGGCAGCTTGAAAGGGCCTATCTTATATGGCGATGCAAGTAGCTCGCGCTTGTCGTCCAGGTATCCGGCAAGGAAGATGACCAGCAGTATCTTTAATAGCTCAGATGGTTGGAATTGGAAGAAGCCAAAGTCGAACCAGAGGCGCACCCCGCTGCCGCTGCCACCGTCAGTGCCGAAGACCAGGGTAGCCGCTACCAGGCCGATACCCAGGATGGCGAACGAGTATTTGTACTTGCGGAGTATATTGATGTCGCGCACTACAGATGCCGTGAACCAAAGCGCCAGCATGCCGAGCGTGATCCAGAGGACTTGCTTTCGGGCGATCCCTTCAAAGTCGGGACTCCTGCTCACCAGGGCAGGCTCGAGGCGCTGGATAATCACCAGGCCAAGCACCATCGCCGTCGCAGTGATCGGGAGCAGCACCTGGTCGGCATTAGGCCGAGTTACGTTGAGCCAGGCATGGACTCCGTAGACAAGCCCGATGAAGAGAAAGCTCATCCAGATGTCTTTCCACTGCCACTGGACATCTCCCGTCGGCACAAGGATGACCATCAGCATACCTACGATGCTTAAGAGTGAGGGGGCAAGGAGCAACCGGAACTCACGCCATCGAAACCCACGTACAATCGACCAGAAATTGCGCTGGCTGGGCGTTCTAGGTACGGGTTTATAAGGCGATGTAAGACTCATACCACGATACCTACTTTCCGGCTCCCAGGTAACGCGCCAGGAGAGGCCCCAGGCGGCTCTTGGTCTCATCGGGCACGAGATCAGGCTGGGTCATAAGGGCGCTCTCCAGAGCGTTTCCGCAGGCACACATCCGGCTTTGCGATATAGCCGGGATGAGAGCAGCCACTGTCGCCTGAGCAAGCCGGACATTATGGCTAAGGTTCTGGACGACTAGGTCTACCGTAACGCTGTCGTGGTCCGGGTGCCAGGTATCATAGTCGGTAGCCATTGCCAGGGTCGCGTAGCACATCTCGGCCTCGCGGGCGAGCCTCGCTTCAGGGAGTGCCGTCATACCTATCACCGACATGCCCCACTGGCGGTACAGGACCGACTCGGCCCTGGTGGAAAACTGCGGGCCTTCAATGCATATGTACGTGCCGCCGCCATGAACCGTCGCGCCTGCCGTTTGGGCAGCGTTCAGCAACCTCGAGCGCAGATCGGGGCAATATGGCTCGGCGAAGGCGATATGCACTACCGGGCCGTCATCGAAGAAAGTGCGGGGGCGGTGGACGGTGCGGTCGAAAAGCTGGTCGGGCACAACCATGTGGAGTGGCTCGATCTCTTCCCTCATGCTGCCTACCGCGCTAACCGAGATAAGATGTGTTACTCCGAGAGCTTTGAGCGCGAATACATTAGCTCGCACCGGCACGTTGGTGGGATTCACGCGGTGGCCCTTGCCGTGGCGTGCTATAAAGGCGATGTCCCGGCCCGCGATCTTGCCCAATAATACAGAGTCACTGGTCGCTCCAAAGGGAGTGTCAATGTTGACGGTGCGCACTTCGCTGATGCCCGCCATGTTGTAAAAGCCCGAACCGCCTATGATACCAATTACGCCTGTCTGCATCCTCTTCCCTTCGGGAATTATGGTTTTTGAGTTATGAATTATGGATTGAACGCCGGCAACTTATGTGGGTAAAGGCACTCCTGAAAGCATTTATCTGGCCGCGTGTTCGATCTTGATACACCTGTCCATGACCACCAACAGGCCTGCATTGCGGGCTTTTTGAGCGGCTTGCTTGTCTATCACTCCTAGCTGTAACCAGATTGCTTTTGCGCCTGCGGCTATGGCCTCGTCCACGACTCCGGCGACATGCTCGGGCCTGCGGAAAACATCAACCACTTCAGGAGGCTCAGGCAGATCGGGCAGGCCTGGATAGGCTTTCTCACCCAGGATTTCAGCTTCGTTTGGGTTGACCGGGATAACCTGATAACCGTGCCTCTGCATATACCTGGCGACCCCGTAGCTGGCGCGGGATGGGTCCGATGACAGTCCCACAACTGCTATCTTCTTCATGTCGAGTATAGCATTGATCTCTTCGGTGCGGGCGAAGTCTGCATGATTGGTTTGCATTTATTTCCTTTCTAATTTCGTGCTGTGAAGATAGGACACCCACTCTACAGATTAGCGCCGAACCACTCCAACGTCTTGGCCCACGCATCCTGAGCAGCCGTGGCGTTGTAGCGGTCGCCCGTATCATTGTGGAAGGCATGGTCGGCGCCTTCGTATATCTTTATCTCGTACTTGACGCCTGCCTTTTTGAGGGCGTCTTCGAGCGCAGGCGCCTGACCTGTTATACGTGTATCGTTGCCGCCGTAGATGCCCAACATGGCAGCCTTGATGTTCGGCACATCTTCGAGGGGTGGATTGGGGCCATAAAAGGCAGCCCCCGCTTTGAGGTCGGGACGTTTAGTAGCGATTCGCCAGGTATAGCCACCTCCAAAGCAGAATCCGATGACAGCCAGCCTGTCTGGGTTCGCCTCGGCCTTACCCTTCAGGTGGTCCAGACCAGCAGAGAGGTCTGAGATGATCTGATCAGCCGATAGATTCCCCAGGATGGCGGTCCGCTCTGCCTCGTCGGGGTGGGCCTCGCTTCCGCCTTCGCGTGATACAAGGTCTACCGCCAGCGCCGTGTAATTGGCCTTAGCGAAGCGCCGGACTACATCCTTGATATGATCAGTCAGTCCCCTGTTCTCGTGTATAACCAGGACACCCGCAGGCTTTGCCATACCCATCGCAGGCACAGCCGGAACCGCAAGGTAGCCTCTCAACTTCACACCTGCCTCAGAAGAGGTTATGTCAACCATCTCGGCGCGTACAGACGAGTCGTTCTCAGGGACGTGGTTGGGGCTTGCGCTGGCTTGACCTGCTGTGGGGGTCGTGTCCGACACGGCGGGAGATGGTTCCGTACCTTGCGTGGCGGCAGATGCTATGTTGGTGGCCGTCGCGGCGGGGGCCACTTCGGGGCTGTTCGGATCGCAGCCGAGCGTCACCAGGAGGCTGCTAGCCGCCGCTGCTCCTCCAACCAGTAGAGAAACCCGGCGCATCAACTCACGCCGGGTAATCCGGCCCTCGTGCCACTTCTCAGCTTCCTCTTCTACCAGGTACCGCTGCATGTCGTTCAAGTCGTGCAAAGTCATGGGAGCAACCTCCAATTCTGTCATGCGTGGGAAGGGGGTACTTCCAGTATAACATAAGGGGTTAGGGGTTAGGGATTAGGGATTGGAAACGTGAAGCCTTGACTTATGCATTGGCTACTAACCCCTAACCCCTAACCCCACCGTCGCCTCTTTCATGCTACGGATGAAGTCGGACACGCCTATGATAAGGTCGTCCGCGGGCAAGGTCTCGATCAGGTTGATCAGGGCGCTGGCGACTATGGCTCCATCTGCCACTTTGACTACGTCCGCTACCTGCTCCGGCGTGCTGATCCCAAATCCGGCTACTAATGGGAGATCGGTATGCGGGCGTATGCGAGAGATAAGGTCAGGCAGGGCCTGGCTCAATTCTGTGCGTGCGCCTGTCACCCCGGTAAGCGATGCACAGTAAATGAAACCGCTCGCCATCTCGGTGACGCGCCGGATGCGCTCGTCGGTACTGGTAGGAGCCAGCAGAAAAATCAGGTCTATGTTGCGCTCGTCGCATGCAGCCTTGAATTCCCCCGCCTCATCAGGTGGGAGGTCAGGTACGATAAGGCCATCGACGCCGGAGGAAGAAGCAGCCTCGGCAAATTGCTTCTGGCCGTACTTATGGATCGGATTGAAGTAGCTCATCATCAGGAGCGGCACTTCATTCGAGCGGCGAGCTTCTGCGGCCACTTGTAGGCAATCAGAGAGGGTAATTCCTGCTTCGAGAGCAGCCTGTGACGCACGCTGAATAGTAGCGCCGTCGGCGAGCGGGTCGCTGAAGGGTACTCCTAGCTCAATCAGGTCGGCACCCTGACGGGCAATCACCGGCAGCAAAGTACGGGTCGCTTCTATTGATGGGTATCCGACTGTGAGATAGGGAACCAGGGCCGCTTCGTTATTCTTCTTAAGCCGCCGGAAGGCTGCTGGGATACGGCTCACTGACGAGACGCCTGCCCGGTGAGCGTGATATTGAGCGCCCCGGCTACGGTAGCCATGTCCTTATCTCCCCTGCCTGAAAGGTTCACGATAATCATGCTGTCAGACGCAAGTGTTGCTGCCAGTTGTGCGGCATAGAAAATCGCGTGCGACGATTCTAGAGCAGGGATGATGCCTTCGGTTTCGCATAGCAGCCGGAAACCTTCGAGAGCCTGGGCGTCAGTAACACTCACATATTGGGCGCGGCCGGTCTCTTTGAGATAGCTGTGCTCGGGACCGACGCCCGGATAATCGAGACCCGCAGATATGCTATGCGTCTCAATCACCTGTCCGTGCTCGTCTTGCAGCATGTAAGAACGCGATCCGTGCAGCACACCTACCGATCCCGCCATCAGAGTTGAGGAATGCCTGCCGCTTTCGATGCCCTCACCCGCGGCCTCAACTCCCACCAACTTTACGTCCCGGTCATCAATAAATGGATAAAAGATGCCGATACTATTGCTGCCGCCGCCCACGCACGCAACCACGTAGTCCGGTAGGCGCTCTGTCTGCTCGAGGGACTGCTCCCTGGCTTCCTTTCCGATGACGCTCTGGAAGTCACGCACAATCATGGGGTATGGGTGCATCCCGACAGCCGAGCCGATCAGGTAGTGGGTCGTTTCAACGTTCGTGACCCAGTCGCGCACAGCTTCGTTGATGGCGTCTTTGAGGGTCCGGCTTCCCGAGGAGACGGGACGCACCTCTGCCCCAAGCAGTTTCATACGGAAGACGTTGAGTGACTGCCGCTCGATGTCGACCTCGCCCATGTAGACGACACATTCCATGCCCAGTTTCGCGCAAATCGTGGCAGTAGCGACCCCATGCTGGCCCGCGCCCGTCTCGGCGATTACGCGTTTCTTCCCCATCCTTCGCGCAAGCAAAGCCTGACCGAGCGCATTGTTGATCTTGTGCGCGCCGGTATGCGCCAGGTCCTCGCGCTTAAGGTAGATACGCGCTCCACCTGCGCGGCGCGTCAATCCCTCGGCAAAATATAGCGGCGTGGCCCGGCCCACGTAGTGCTGTTCGAGGTGGCGAAGCTCGGATAAGAAGTCTGGATCGCTCTTCGCGCGGGTGTATTCACGCTCAAGCTCTTCGAGTGCGGGCATGAGAACCTCAGGGGCGTACTTGCCACCGAATGCTCCAAAATGGCCGCTTGCATCAGGTAAGTTATAAGTCGGGTTGGTATGATGTGCTGCTGGTTGCACAGTAAGCATCATGATTTCCTTTCGTCATACTCGGTGAGAAGCATCATGCCTGGCCGCATG
>JBBRVL010000001.1:0-46966 GCA_038246925.1 Chloroflexia bacterium | reverse complement strand
TGAGACCGTTTCTGCTAGAGGCGTGATGCGCGGCTACTCGGACGGCACCTTCCGGCCCAATAGCGCGATTTCGCGTGGCGAGCTGATAAGGTCGCTTGTGCAATCGGCGGGCTGGCCCCTGAGCAAATCAAGCGCTGGTCTTATCCTCGATGTGCCCGCCCGACATCCCCTGTCGGCATATATTGAGACGGCAAGAGTGCGCGGCATTATCGCCGCCGACACCGATGGCAATTTCTATCCTGATGCAGCAGCCACGCGAAGCGACGTTAGCATTGTTATTTATCGGGCGCTAAAATACACTGAGCAGACGAAACCGAATGAACCAGGCGAGAACATAGAAGAATAAGCTAATTCTCTTACCAGCAAAAGGGGCAGAGAAGTGATCTCTGCCCCCTTTTGCCATCTTAAATTGCACGGAGTATCAGCCGTAATACGCCGTAACGAGCATGCCCTGCAATAATCGGATGAGAATTAGAACGACAAAGGGCGAGAAATCAATCGGGATAGGCATCACCCGACTGAGTAAGGCGCGAACGGGGGCGAGTAGCGGCTCGGTAACGTCCACCAGAAGTCGGGTCCAGGGGTCCTTGCCCACAGGATAAAACCATGAGAGCAGTGCCCGCGCAAGCACTGCGAGGCTTATCACAGTCAGCAGAAAATTGGCGACTTGAAAGAGCTCATTCATTAAATAGTCCTCTTACATTGTTTCACATTAAACATACGCTTATATCCTCCCCTGCGTTACAAGCGTATCCTCACAAAAAGGAGGCTGCTCTCTGGCAGCCTCCCTATCTCGTGTTGTAACGGAGCTTGTGTGAACGTTAGCTTTCGTCTTCGGAAGCAGCGCCACCGGCATTGTCAGCCGACTCGCCCGCTTCTCCACCTTCGGCAGCCTCGCCCTCAGCACCTTCTTCAGCCTCTTCAACTTCCTCAACCTCTTCCACCGGCAGCGAGGTGATTTTGACTACCATCTCGTCTTCGGGGGTGAGTAGAGTTACGTTGCCGGGTATGGTCAGGTCAGACACGTGGAGCGCCTGATCGACCTCTTCGAGACTACTTATGTCAAGGTCGAGGCCAGGCGGCAGGTCCATCGGCAAGGCGCGTACCTGCACGTGATCGAGCGCGCTCATCAACAGGCCTTCGTGACGATGGACAGCGGGCGCTTCCCCAACCAAATTGATGGGGACAGAGACGGTCATCTCTTCGCGCAGGTTCACTTCAAGGAAATCAACATGTATCAGACCGTGGTTGACCGGATTGCGCTGCACATTGTGAATGAACACCTTGCGCGACGTGGTTCCGTCGCCAACCTTGAGGTCTATAAGGGTGATGTTGCCTGCCCGCAGGTAGACACGCTCAAGCTCCTTAATTGGCACCTGAATGCTCTGTGGGTCGATATTAGGGCCATAGACCACGGCCGGAATGAGATATTGCCTACGCAACTGCCTGCTCTGCTTGCCGATTACCGTGCGAGGCTCAACCGTCAACTCATACGTTTTGTGTTCGTTTGCCATTACTTGTGAAGTCCTCCAAACCTAGTTTCTAGTTTGCATTCTTGTCAATCAGCGACGCCTGGGTCTCTGGGTCGAAGACATGCATCTTGTCCATGTTAAATGCTGCGTCGAACGTCTGGCCCGGCGACACTTCAGTACGAGCGTCAACGCGGGATATGAACGAGTGCTGGCCGACCAGTATGTAAAGGTTTATCTCGCTGCCCATCGGCTCTACAACGTCAACCTGGCTCCGTACAGTCACGAAGTCCTGAGGGTCGTCGTTTTCGTCTGCCATGCCGTGCGCATAACGCGCATCATGGATGTCCTGGGGGCGTAGTCCAAACATTACGTCCTTGTCAACATATTGCTCGATATTCTTGCGGAAGCGGGAAGGCACCCTTAGCTTGATTTCACCATCAGGGCCTGTACTGGCGGCAGTGAGATAAAGCTCCTCGCCCTGCCTTACTACACGCATGGAATTGATGTTCATCGGGGGTGTGCCGATGAAACCGGCCACGAACATATTCACCGGGTTGTTGAAGATGTTCTTGGGAGTATCAACCTGCTGCAGAAGTCCATCCTTCATGACGGCGATCCGGTCGCCCATAGTCATGGCTTCCACCTGGTCATGGGTAACATAGACCGTGGTCGTCTGGAGCCGCTGGTGCAGCTTGTTGATCTCGGCTCGTGTTTGGACGCGCATCTTTGCATCAAGGTTAGATAGTGGCTCGTCCATCAGGAAGACCTGCGGCTCGCGTACGATAGCCCTGCCCAGGGCTACGCGCTGGCGCTGCCCGCCTGAAAGCTGCCTCGGCTTGCGCGCCAGAAGGTGCTTGATGCCCAGGCTGTCGGCAACCGCCTCAACTCGCGTCTTGATCTGCTCTGACGGCATACGTCTGAGCTTCAGAGCAAAGCCCATGTTGTCGAAAACGTTCATATGCGGGTAAAGCGCGTAGTTCTGGAAGACCATTGCGATGTCTCGGTCTTTCGGCGCAACGTTGTTTACTACGCGATCCCCAATTGAGATCGTACCCGCGGAGATTTCCTCAAGGCCCGCAATCATCCTGAGCGCGGTCGACTTTCCGCACCCGGAGGGTCCGACGAGCACCATGAACTCCTTGTCCTGGACTACCAGGTTGAGGTCGCTCACGGCTTGAACGTTACCGTACATCTTTACGACGTTGTCAAATTGTACGTTCGCCATTTCTCTCCTCCTTTAGACTACGCGCAAGTAAACACCAGAAATCATACCACAATAGTCGCTAAACGACACCATAACGAGTGTTCGCGGCGAAGTTTAGTCGTCCGACAAAGAGTCTCTCAGAACTTCCAGGTTCTCCAACGCCATGCCGGTGCCCAGGGCCACACAGGCCAACGGATTGTCCGCAACGAAACAAGGTATGCCGGTGACCTGGGTTAGCAGTTCATCGATGTGCTTCACCAGAGCGCCTCCGCCTGTCATAACCATGCCCCGGTCGATGATATCGGATGCCAGCTCCGGTGGCGTCCGCTCAAGCACCTTCCGAACCGCACCTACTATCTGCTCGAGAGGCTCGGTAATCGCTTCAACTACCTCGTTCGTACGTACTTCAATGGTTCTCGGGAGGCCCGCCACCTGGTCACGTCCACGTACTTCCATCGTCAGTTCTTCAGCCGGATCGAGCGGTAACGCACTGCCGATTCGTATCTTTAGCTCCTCAGCGGTACGGTCTCCTATCAGCAGATTATACTTGCGTTTTATGTAAGATACAATAGCCTGGTCGAGCTTATCTCCGCCCACTCTTAGTGAGGCTTTCTCTACAATACCATTGAGCGCGATAACCGCGATCTCGGTCGTACCGCCACCAATGTCAACTATCATACTGCCGGTGGGCGAGTCGACTGGAATGCGGGCGCCTATGGCGGCGGCAAGCGGCTCACCTATCAGGAAGACCTCCTGCGCTCCTGCCTGCATCGCCGCGTCACGCACAGCGCGGCGCTCAACGCTCGTGACACCGGCGGGTATGCAAATCATGACCTTCGGCTTGAACATACTGAACCGACCAACGGCGCGAGCGATGAACGCCTTGAGCATCGCCTCAGTCACAAGATAGTCGGAAATAACGCCATTCTGGAGGGGTCTTACCACTTCAACTGTGTCAGGAGTACGCCCAAGCATATCATACGCAGCCCTTCCAACCGCCTTCACACGTCCATCCTTGGTTGAGATCGCCACAACAGACGGCTCGTTCAGGACGATTCCCTTACCTTTGACAAATACCAGGACATTGGCGGTTCCCAGGTCTATACCAATAGAGCGAGAGAACAATTAGCCCTCCTCGGGTCTGTTACGCCGACGGCGCTGTCCAACCCGCAATCTGAGCGACGCCAACCTCATCGCCGCCTGTGCCATTTCGAGATCGGCCTGGCCCGCGTCCTTGTTTGTGAGAGCTTCCTGCGCTCGTGTGCGAGCCTGCTCTGCCGCAGCAACATCGATCTCCTCGGAGCGCTCGGCTGTATCCGCGAGAATCGTCACCTTGTCGTCGAGCACTTCCATAAACCCACCCGCAACAACAATACTTTGCTCGTCGGCCCCTTTCTTAACTCGTAGCTCTCCAATCTGGAGGACCGCGATCAGTGGTGCGTGATGCGGCAGAATACCTACTTCACCATCCACTGACGGCGCAACTACCATATCGATGTTCTCGTCCGCGAGCACCAGTCGCTCTGCGGTGACAATTTCCAATTTGAGTGGCATACCATAGACCTCGCTTCCCTCATTAATGCAGATTCCGCCCATTATATCAAACTAAGCCCGATGAGCGTAGCCTCTTAGCTCTTCTACCAGGGCTGATGCAAAGTCAGAGTAGATTTCAAGGACGCGAACCCACTATATTTTGTCATTCTGAACGAAGTGAAGAATCACTACGGGGGAGTGAGTCTTAAGGAGACTGATTCTTCACTTCGTTCAGAATGACACTCCTGGCTCGGTACGCAGTCTCCGACTTTGCATCAGCCCTGCATCTATACGCGGTTCGAGGCCACACCAGGATGCGGCCTCGTCACCAGTTTTACGTTCTGCTATAGCCAGGGTCAGCTTTACGTAGGGGCGGACCCGTGTGTCCGCCCTGCTTACGCCTGCTCCTGCATCGTCCGCGCCTTCTCGGCTGCCTGTTCTATCGTGCCGACGAAGTAGAAAGCCTGCTCAGGTAGGCTATCGTGCTTGCCGTCGAGAATCTCTTTGAAGCCACGTACAGTCTCGGCGATAGGCACGTAAACGCCCGGAGTCCCGGTGAAGGCCTCCGCAGTATACATCGGTTGCGCGAGGAACCGCTGAATCTTTCGGGCGCGAGAAACCGTCAGCTTGTCCTCTTCCGAAAGTTCCTCGATACCGAGGATGGCGATGATGTCCTGCAGGTCTTTGAACCTCTGCAAAACGCGCTGCACGTTGCGGGCGACATCGTAGTGCTCCTGGCCGACGATTCGTGGGTCGAGGATACGAGAGGTCGAAGCAAGCGGATCGACTGCGGGAAAGAGGCCCTGTGATGCGAGCGCACGCTCAAGGTTGATGGTAGCGTCCAGGTGAGCAAAGGTAGTGGCCGGTGCAGGGTCCGTATAATCGTCCGCTGGAACGTAGATAGCCTGCACGGACGTAATCGAGCCGTTCTTGGTCGAGGTGATGCGCTCCTGTAGCTGGCCCATTTCGGTCGCAAGCGTCGGCTGGTATCCCACGGCGGAGGGCATTCGTCCCAGCAGGGCGGACACTTCGGACCCTGCCTGTACGAACCGGAAGATATTGTCGATGAACACCAGCAGGTCCGCGCCCTGGGTGTCGCGGAAATACTCGGCCATCGTCAGCCCCGTGAGGCCCACTCGCAGGCGCGCACCCGGCGGCTCGTTCATCTGACCAAAGACCATTACGGTCTTCTCCAGCACTCCGGCATCCTTCATTTCCTTGTACAGCTGCGTTCCCTCGCGGGTACGCTCACCCACGCCGCAAAAGACGGAGTAACCGCCATGTTGCTTGGCGACGTTGTTGATAAGCTCCGTGATAACTACTGTCTTGCCCACCCCCGCGCCACCGAACACTCCAATCTTGCCACCCTTGGAGAAGGGCGCGATCAAGTCGATAACTTTGAGGCCCGTCTCGAATACCTCTGCGACGGTAGATTGCTCCTCGAATGAGGGTGATGGGCGATGGATAGGATAGCGCTCGGTGGTCTCAACGGGGCCGAGATCATCTATCGGTTCCCCGACTACGTCAAAGATACGCCCCAATCCCGCCAGGCCAACGGGCACTGTAATTGGCCCACCGGTATCGACCGCGGGCATGCCCCGGCGCAGGCCGTCCGTGCTGGACATCGACACAGCTCGGACCCAGTCGTTGCCAAGATGTTGCTGCACTTCTGCAACCACTTTTCCGGCCTTTGTCTTCGCGACGGCGGTGCCTTCGGTCGAGATTTCGATTGCGTTATATATTTCGGGTAGCTGGTCGGGCGGGAACTCAATATCGAGCACCGGCCCGGTGATCTGTACTATTCTTCCTGTCGCTGGCATTTATTGACTCCTCTAGTCTAAATGGATGCTAACTTTGTGCTTCAGTTGTAGTGTCCGGAGCAGGTCTGCTGAGCCACCAGCCGATTACCGACCCACCTATCGCGCTTGCTACTAATAGTGCCTTGTTATCAATAGTTTTTATAATGTCGGGCTTGATCGCATTGAGGAAGACAAAGAATATCAGCAGCCCTATGATTGCCCCGTAGATCGCGCCTCCCAGAATAGGGTTGATTTTGAAGCGCCGAAAGAGGGGCAGGTACTGTACAAAACCAAGTCCGATCAGGGCGAAGAGCAGGAAGTGGATCAACAGCCCAATCAACGTCGAAGTCATGCTCTGGTTTGGAGTGCCTGTTGCAAGCCAGCCGAGAGCATTAGAAGTGAGAAACCAGTTGCCATAGACCAGGCCATCCCATATCATCATCAATAATGCGACAACCGCCCCTCCGAGCAGTCCCGCGACTGCCCCCTCCAACAACTTGGTTGACATCTTCTTTGGGTGATAAACTTGGGCCATAATTAGTGGTTGCCTCTGTTACTCTGGTAAGACGGTCTAGTTGGGCGGGGTGGAACTACCCTGTCAGTGCCGACGCTCCGCTTGATACTTCGATGATTTCCCTTGTGATATTGGCCTGGCGCAGCTTGTTGTAGGCCAGGGTCAGGTCCTGGATCATGTCCTTCGCGCTCTGGGTGGCGTTACGCATGGCAACCATACGAGCGCTATGTTCGGACGCGAGATGCTCCAGCAGCGCTTGATAGAGACGGACTTCGATGTAACGCGGTACAAGTTGCGCCAGCACTTCACGCTCGCTAGGCTCATATATATACTCGACAGCATTGTCGGATGGCGGCTCTACCTGATTGTCGCCGGGCAACGTTCCCTCTTCCCCGGCAAGGCGCACATCCGTAGGCAGTAGACGGTAGAGGGTCGGCTTCTGAATAAGTGTGTTCACGAAGTCGGTGTAGACGATATATACAGCGTCGGCGCGGCCCGACGTATACTCATCGGCGGCGACGCGAGCAATGGCACGGATGTCTGCCAGGCCAGGAGCATCCCCCAGGTTGGTAAATTCAGCGACCATGGGCCGTCCGTAGCGAAGCATGAAATCGCGCCCCTTGCGGCCCACAGCTACTATGTTGACGTCCGCATTTGCCTCGTTCAGGATAAAACGAGTCGTTCGCCTGATAATGTTAGTGTTGAGCGCACCCGCCAGCCCTTTGTCCGCAGTAATCATAACGACGGTGGCTTTCTTGATCGGGCGGGTCTGCAACAGCGGGTGTAAGTCATCATCCGACGCGGCGAGACGGGCGGAGAGGTTGGAAATAACCGATGCGATCTTTTCTGCATACGGGCGGCCTGCAACCACCGCCTGCTGGGCGCGCCTCATGCGGGATGCCGCGACCATTTCCATTGCGCGGGTGATCTGCGATATGTTCTTTGCCGACTTGATGCGGCGGCGAATGTCTCTTGTGCTTGGCATATCAGGCTTTCCGGCGCGGGCTGCTTGGTACTTTCCCGCGCGATAGTAATTATTGGAAGTTGACGGTCTTCTTGAAGTCCACAATAGCAGCCTTCAATGTCTCAGTTGTTTCGTCGCTGATCATTTTATCTGCGGTTATCTTCTCTAGAATCTGCGGGCGAGAGTTCTTCATGAAGTCGTGGAACTGCGTCTCCCAATCACGCACGCTGTCGATGGGAACATCATCGAGGTAGCCGTTAGTTACCGCGTATATAATGCTCACCTGTTGCGCCACCTTTAGCGGCTGGTATTGTGGCTGCTTGAGCACTTCCTGGATGCGAAGACCACGGTCCAATTGCGCCTTGGTAGCCTTATCGAGATCGGAGCCGAACTGGGCGAAGGCCGCAAGCTCTCGGAACTGAGCCATGTCGAGCTTCAGGCGTCCGGCCACCTGGCGGTATGCTTTTATCTGAGCGTCACCGCCCACGCGACTGACCGACACACCGACGTTGATTGCAGGTCGAATACCTGCGTAGAAAAGGTCTGGCTCGAGGAATATCTGGCCGTCGGTGATCGAGATTACGTTGGTCGGTATGTAGGCCGAGATGTCGTTGGCCTGCGTTTCTATAAAGGGTAGCGCCGTCAGTGAGCCTCCGCCGTGCTCGTCGCTCAGACGGGCGGCACGCTCCAGCAGGCGTGAGTGCAGATAGAATACATCGCCAGGATAGGCTTCTCGTCCCGGCGGTCGGCGCAGCAGCAGCGACATCTGGCGATAGGCCCATGCGTGCTTGCTCAGATCATCATACACGATGAGGGCGTGGCGACCCGTTTCCATGAACTCCTCACCCATGGCGCAGCCTGCGAATGGGGCAAGGAACTGGAGCGCCGCCGGGTCGGCTGCGGTTGCGGCCACCACAATCGTATGTTCCATTGCTCCCGCTTGCTCCAGGATGCCGACGATCTGGGCCACCTGTGACGACTTCTGGCCGATGGCGACATAGATGCAGAGCATGTCGCCACCCTTCTGGTTGATGATAGTATCGAGCGCAATGGCTGTCTTACCAGTCTGGCGGTCGCCGATCACAAGCTCACGCTGGCCTCGGCCAATCGGGATCATGGCGTCAATGGCCTTGATGCCGGTCTGCACAGGTGTATCTACGTTCTGGCGGTAGACGACGCCCGGTGCGACGCGCTCGATGGGACGTGTCTTAATATCCGAAGGCAGATCACCTTTGCCGTCAATAGGCTCACCAAGAGCGTTTACTACTCGACCAAGCAGAGCATCGCCCACAGGCACTTCCACTATGCGGCCCGTCGTGCGAACGGTATCGCCTTCTTGAATGTCCGTATAGGGACCGAGGATCACGATACCGACCGACTCCTCTTCGAGGTTCAGCGCCATGCCCATCACGGTGCTGCGTCCTCTTTCTGTCTCACTCTCGAACTCCACCAACTCGGAGGACATTACGTTCGATAGGCCATGTACACGAGCGATACCGTCGCCTACCTCAACAACCGAGCCGACGTTAACCGAGCGGACAGGTTGCCCGAAGCTCTCTATCTCTTTACGAATTATGGAGCTGATTTCTTCTGCTCGTAGAGTCATGCCGATCTCCTTCTATAATTCTCAGTCTATATTCTGGCGTGAAATATTATTGCCTGATTCTGCCGCACAGGTCCTACGATAATCTGTCGCTCAAGTCAGCGAGGCGAGTTGCAACACTTGCATCGATCAATTCATCACCAATTCTTGCGATCATGCCGCCCAGGATGCGAGGGTCTTCATGCAGCCGAAGCTCGACCGTTTTACCACCCGTGATCTTGGAAAGCTGGTCGGCAACACGCTTCTGGTGCTCCGCATCAAGAGGGACGGCCGTAGTAACGTCCGCCACGACCATGCCCTTTTCCTTGTTGTACATCTCCTGAAATAGCTCGGAAATGCGAGGGAAGAGAGCAAGGCGACCCCTCTGGACTAGCAGTAGGAGCAGGTTCAAAGCCAGGTCCGACACTAGGCCTTTTGGCAGGTGCTCGGATACCATCCGGCGTTGGTCCTCTTCCGTGATCTTTGGGTCTTCAAGGGTGGACACGGCGTCCGGGGTCCCGAATACGCCGTTGAGTACCTTCAGATCACTCAGCCAGCGGTCGAGAGTTCCTTGTTCCTTTGCCAGGTCAAAAACAGCCTGAGCGTATCTTCTTCCTGCTGTCCCTCTTAGTGCCACGTATTGCCCCTTGTCACGAGTTGTTAGTCATTAGTTGTTGTTTCGTTCTTGTCACCAGTTGCTACCAACTACCAAACATTAGCCTTTTCCGAAATTACCTCGAGCGCGCTCAGCGTCGGCGAGGGCCTCATCTACGAGACGGTAATGATCCTCTGTGTCCAGCGATTTACCGACTACCTTGCTGGCAGCCATGATAGCCAGGCGGGCCACTTCACGCTGGAGTTCTTCTTTTGCGCGTGCGGTATCAGTCTCGATTTGCGCGTGCGCGTCAGTAAGCAGCTTCTCACGCTGTTCACGTGCCTCAGCCTGGGCCGCGGCTATCGTGCGCTGGCTTTGCTGCTGGGCCTGTGCGAGCATCTCGCGTGTCGTCTGCTGTGCCTCGGCGATAACTTCCTGCGCACGTTTGGCGGCTGCGGCGTTATCTGCTTTGATCTGTTCGGCCTGCTGTATGCTGTCGCTGATGCGGGTTGCGCGCTCATCGAGCATTTTCACGATGGGACTATAGGCAAACCGTGACAACAGGAAAATCAGCAAACCGAACGCCAGGCATTGCCAGAGTAAGTTGCCCCACAGTATACCTAGTGCATCAAACATAAACGGGGAATCCTTCCGCTCTCATCACTCCAGACGGGTTCAGATTTCGCGTGCGCCACCGGCCACCAATGTTGCCCATTAGCAGGACAACAAGGAAGAAGCCAGGGCGCGACGCGAGAATCCTAACCGACGAAGATCAGAACCAGGGCCACAACCAGCGAATAAATAGCGACCGCTTCGGCAAAGCCCAGACCCAGGATCATGGCCGTACGAATGGGTCCTTCCGCGTCGGGATTACGGCCAATTGCCTGTGTCGCACCCCAAGTACCAATACCGAGGCCGATGCCGGGGCCGATTGCGCCGAGGCCCATTGCAAGCCCGGCAGCGATCAGGCGGGCCGATTCTGGAGATAAGCCGCCGGTCGTTTGTGTCTGTGCCACGATATTCAACAATAGTTGATCCACGAAATGTTCCTCCCTTGTCTAAGCTGTCTTATCATCAGTTGCCCAACCGCTGGGCCGCCAATCTTGGCTCTCCTCTGAGCCGGAAAGCGTTACGCCTCCCAATTCTCACTAGTTGAATGAACCTACCAGTTACCCCTTTGCCCTTTACCTTACGACCTAGCCCATGTGACGCTCGGTCCCACTCTTTGGCTCTGTGCCCGGCACATCTTCTCCGGTTGTATGCCGTCCGGTGATCGTATCGGCAATTTTATGGCCGAGTTCTTCAACCGAACCTTGAGGAACCGCGTGCGCTTCCTCGTGAGAGCCGTGTCCACCGACGGCAGTGGCGATGTAAACCAACGTTAAGATAGAGAAGATGAGCGCCTGTATCAGGCCAAACAGAAGCTCAAGACCCAGGAAGATAAACGTGCCAAACCCCAGGAAGATACCACCCAGCAGCGCATACATGACCGTAACAAGGACCTCGCCTCCAAAGATGTTGCCGAAAAGACGGAAGCTGAGCGATATGACACGCGAGATCTCGCCCATGATGTGAATCGGCGCCAGCAAAATAGGCGTCGTAAGCTCTTTGATATACCCACCTATACCGTGCGAAGCAATTCCCGCTATTTGTACTATCCCAACAGCCAGGAGCGCCATAGCCAGAGTAGTGTTGAGGTCTGCATTGGGGGCACGTAGATAGGGTATAAATACGCGTTCCTTACCATCAACTGGGGCACAATCTACTTTAGGCATTCCGCCTGATTGCTTTTCCTGAGCTACGGCCGGGGCCCCTTCAGCGGTGGAGACCTGCGCGTGCTCAGCGGCCACCCCATGCTCCTCACCACAGAAGCCGATGGTGCCGACGCCAGGCAACAGCCCTGAGTAGTTAGCCACCAAGATGAAGATAAAGAGAGTAGCAATCAGGGGGAATATGCGACGGCCCACACGTTTCCCCGCCGTCCCTTCGGTGATACCGAGAAGTAGCTCTACTATCGCTTCCGCAAAGTTCTGGGCGCCTTTAGGACGAAGGCTCATACGCCGGGTCGCCAGGGCAAAAAAGATTGTGATCGCGGCAATTACGATCAGCGTATAAAGCATCGAGTTCGTGAATATGAACTCACCGAGCGGCGTGGGAATCGTAAAAAGAGGCTCGGCCTTGATGCTGATAGGAGGAAGTTTTGTACCGAAATCCACGTCCATAGATTATGAGTCTTCTCCATTGAAGCTAAGACTAATGCAACTACCGGACTTCCGGTGGGCAGATGGCACCTTACGATTTCTATCGCCCATTGTGCTTCTGCTTGTTAGCACGACTCGTACCCTACGTTTCAGTGCCCTTTTCGACCTTATAAGGAACATCAGTTGATGCTGCACTGCTCTTCCGCGAAAGTCCGGTCGTTAATTTATAGAGCGCGCCTGCGGCTGCAAGTACCCCCAGCAGGATTCCCAGGAAGAGCAGCCACGGCGTCGTGTTCAGCCTCCCGTCCAGCCATGCCCCGCCTCCTATGAAGGCTACCATTGGACACGCTATTGCGAAACCAAGCTGCCCAATCAGAGCAAGTGCCTGCGCCATACTGTTGTCGCGCATTACGCTGCTTTCTCCCTGTTTCAGCAAGCCTTTAATCTGCCTCTCCCGGCAGAACGCGGAATTATATCACGCGTCCGGGCAAGAATCAAGCGGGCGCCGTCTCGGTGTCCGCTTTACGTTGCTCCGCGATAACGTAGTGGTCCGCTCGGCAGTTCTTACACCCGGATTATAACAAGAGGCAATGAGATTGTCAAGTTTTTCACAAACTTTTGGAGCTACTTATTGGATCAAAAAGGCGCACATCTGCGTACGCCTTTTTGATTTGCTGTTGATTACTTTTATGGAGCTTTAGTCCCAGTAGGCGAACTCGCGGGAGATGAAGCCGGTTGAGCAGTAAGGCTGGTTGTTGGTGAGCTGCCAGCCGCAGGCGTGGATGCCACCGACGGTGTTAGTAGTACAGTTGGAGACACGGCGGCATCACTCGCAGAAACCGTCCCAGGAACTGCGGTCGGCTCGATTATAGCTGGCTGGGTCGGTATGACAGCCGTTGCGGTTGGCCTCGGCACGATGTCCGCCGCCGCCTTGGCCTTCGTGAACCAATCGTCATAGACCTTGTTCTTCTTAGCTTCGATCTGGGTTGCGTCGAGTGGTCGCTTGGGGTCGCGCTCTAGCACTTTGATGATGTGCCAACCGAACTGGGTCTTGACGGGCTGGCTGTATTTGCCGGTCTCTACAAGGAAAGCGGCATCTACAAACGTCTGGTCGAAGCTGGAACCTTCTTTCGGGAACCAGCCGAGGACCCCACCCGTCGGGGTCTGGCCGTTCTGCTGGTTCGTCAGTTGCTCGGAAGACTGGGTATTCGCGATAAGGGTGAAGTCTTCCCCCTTGTCGAGCCGAGTAATCAGGGTTTTCGCCCCCTCTTCTGTGTCAGTGAGTATATGCTGTGCGTTGACCTGCTCTACCTCAGTCATCACCGATGTCGCTGACAGCTTCTCGATCACCTTGTCTCTTCTGACCCGAGGGTCCATAAGCAAAGTGAGATAATCCTCTTCAGATAGGTCCGGGCATCCTGCACCACAGAATGCGTCGTTAGGATGCACGCCGGTAGACTGGTCAAGGGAGGTAACATATCGTTGATAAACCGTCTCAGCCGTTTGCTGTGCGCCAGCCACGGGCGGGAGGGTTGGTGTAATAGTAGGAGTAGTTGTAGGGGACCCTGCCGTCGTGGAAGATGTAGCCGTTGGGGTAATCGCCTCGGTTTCCGTGATGGTCGGGGTCAGATCAATAGTGGGAGAAGCTGTCGGTGGGGGCGTCGGTTCCGGTATGAAATCCTTTACCGCGGCAGCTTTCAGTTCGTCCCGTGTGGGGTTAATCTGGAACTCCGAGGCAGACTGCTGGCGAAGCACTTCCGCATCGACAAGGGTCCCCACGATCTCAGGGTCAAGCGTGGTCTCTTCTTCGACGTTCCTAAGCTGTAGCTGAAGAGCCTCCATTGTACCCGTTCCACCAGCCTGGCCGAACTGCTCCTGGATCGCCTGGTTTTGCATGGTCTGGAAGATGCTCCAGCGGCGCAGCTTATCGTAGATAGCCCTGTTTATGACTTTCCCATTTACGCGGGCCACTTCCTGGTTCGGGCGCAACACGAAGGTACTCACAGCCGCCAGACCGAATAGGAGCACTACCAGGGTACCTATGGCAGCTGCTGCTGTGTACAGGTTCCTGATCCGCTTTTGTTCCTGGCGGGCACGCGAAAGCTGCCCGCGTGTCAACGGCACAGGTGCTTTCGATTCGACTTTCTTCTTCTTTGCCATAATCGGGACGCGTGAAAGGAAGAGCCAGCCTCAAGACCGCACAAGCGCGGGCCGGGAAGCCCTGTTCACACTATGACTCCTTCTAGCGAGAGTGGGGGCCAATATAGGGAAGCAGCGCCATGTGACGGGCACGCTTCAAAGCCACGCTCAGGGCGCGTTGGTGCCGAGCGCATGTGCCGGTTTTTCGTCGCGGCTCAATCTTGGCACGCTCAGACAGGTATTTGCGCAGGCGTGCAACATCCTTGTAATCAACATGCTCGACTTTGTCCACGCAGAAGCCGCAGACTCGTCGGCGAGGTACAAAGCGATCACCCCGGCCGCGCGGCCTGCCGCCAGGTCCACCTCTGGCGCCACCTGCTCCACCAGCTCCGCCGCCACCGTTACGGAAACCGCCTCCGCCTCCACTTCCGCCACCACCTGGGCCGCGATAGCCGCCGCCTCCACCACCGGGGCGAGGTCCCATTCCGCCACCACCTGGGCCGCGATAGCCACCGCCGCCAGGAGCCTGTTGTCCACCTTCACCTGGTCCGCCCATCGGCTGCCCGGGAGATTGAGTAGATGAGCCTCCCGTCATTGCGGGCTGCTCGACCTCGTTATTCATATTTTCTGTCTGATCTGCCATTTACCTTTCCTTCTTTGGATAATATAACCAAATATGTCGAGTGCTAGAACGGAATGTCGTCGGCATCCATATCGGAGTCGTCATCAATGCTGTTCGAGCCTGCGGAGCTGCCTCCCCCGCCGGAGCGAGAAGGCGCTGCTTGCCTGTCGTCGTAGCCACTTGACGAGCCACCTTGCTGACGGCTGTCCAGAGTTTGCATGTCGAAGGCCACTACCTCGGTCATATAGCGCGTCTGGCCATCCTGGGCCTGGTATTCACGCGTCTTCAGACGCCCCTCGATATAGACTTTGCTCCCCTTACGCAGATATTCGTTGCAAAGTTCGGCAAGCTTCTCCCATGCCACGACACGGAACCACTCAGTCTCTTCCTTCATCTGGCCCTCAGGATCCTTCCAGGTACGGCTGACAGCCACCGAGAAGGTAGTAACGGGCTTCCCCTGCTGGGTGTATTTCATCTCCGGGTCTTTGCCCAGGTTGCCGATGATCATTACCTTATTCAGTCCGCGTGCCATTTTCGGCCTCCACTTTCCTCTACTTAGCTCTAAAAACTCAGGTCGCCAAATCGCCAGACAGCGCTAGGCTTCCGGCACGATAATCATGTGGCGAATCACATCTTCGGTAATGCGAAGCTGCTCTTCCAGGGCCTTTATCTGGTCTGGTTCGAGCTTTATCTTCGCAACCATATAGTAGCCGTCTTCATGTTTCTGGATCGGATAAGCGAGCCTGCGCTTGCCCCAGGGGTTCTTATCGCCAACCTCGCCGCCGAGATTGCTGATGAGGGTATCAACGTTCCCGGTCGCTGCGTCAAGCTGCTCATCACCGACAGTAGGCCGGAGAATATACATCAGCTCATAGTCACGCATAGCCATATCACACACCTCCTTCCCATGGGATTGCTGCGCGCTTTCGAGCCGGGAGGTGTGATCGCCCGTCTCCGTCGCGTAGCAGAAAGGTAAAAACCGCGGGTGAGGTTTACCTATCTAATCTTGAGTATCGACCCGCACTATCAGCGATTATACCATACCCCTGCCGCTTTGACAAAGCATCGCCGCCGTGCCATGTAAGTGTTCAGACTTGAGGTGGGAAGTAATTCACCGCAGAGGCGCGGAGGCGCAGAGATATTATATAGGGGTTTGTGCTCATTCACCCGGCATGATCTCAGACCAGCAACCACGAACGACCAACCACATTGATCTCCGCGCCTCTGCGTCTCTGCGGTGAATTACCGGCTATAGCGCCACAATTCTCAACCCTTACGCTCACATCGCCTGGAGAACGACTTGCAAGCCGAATTCTGACGGCTCAGGACTTCAGGTCAAGCACGGCTATGGTCTCGATATGATAGGTCTGAGGGAACATGTCGATGACACGCGCCGAGGTCAGGGAGTAGTCTTGCGAGAGGAGCTTTATGTCGCGGGCCAGCGTGCTCGGATCGCATGAGACGTAGACGATCCGAGGCGTGCGCTTGCGGGCAATTCCCATCAATAGCGAGGGATGACACCCTGCGCGGGGCGGGTCAAGCACCACAGCATCGGGATGGTCATCCTCCTTAAGGGTGGTGAAGAGTTCCTCGGCACGCCCTTGACGTATTTCAAGGTTGGTTATATTGTAGGCACGGGCCGTCCATCTTGCTCCCGCAACTGCCTCGGCCTCCGTCTCGAAGGCTATGACTCTACCTGCTCGCCCGGCTATCGGGATGGCGAAGGTGCCGACGCCTGCGTGTGCGTCTACAACCAGGTTTGGGCGTGGAGGTAAACTTTGCATCACCTCGGCCAACATCAGCTCAGCACCCTCACTATTTACCTGGAAAAATGCCTGCGGTGGGACCCAATAGTTCGTAGAACCCAGCCTCTCAACCCAGGAACCAAGCGGCGGGCTTCCGATAAGCTCCGCGTCGCGTCGTTTCCCTCCAAGTAGCGATCCTGTTACAGCTTCCGCGTGAGCGTCCGCAACACCAGAGGCTGCCGAGCGGGTCTCACCGAGCATGTTGACGGTCCCATCTTCCATTACTTCAATGGCGGTAAGAGCAAGTGGATCATCTCCGACACGAAGCGCGCTTATGGCCCTGCGAACCTCTCTACGCGACAACAAGAGCATTGGGCTTGAACCCTGATCTATATCCGTAACCGGGCCGTTCTCAGGGCGCGTGGCACGCGGGCTATGTCGCCTTCGGTCACGCCTGTCGGGTCGTCCACTCACAGCCCTTGCAGCGGAGCGGCTGAAAAAGATCGCCACCGTCTGTCCTGTGACATCGCTGGAACGGACAGCCACTTTCCACAGAGGCATCAAACCTCGGATGTCGCTCCCTACTTCCTCAGGCAAAATCCCTAACTCTAGTATGGAATTCAGCGCTGGGATAGCCTGGTTTATGCCGTTGTTCGAGATTGGACACAATTCTATAGGGACTACTGAATGAGTGTCCCGTCGGAAATAGGCCAGCTTTCTAGCGCCTGCGTCTATTGCAAAATGAGAACTATTGCGGTAATGAAACTCGCGGGGTGAGGCAATAGGCGGGAGCAGTAAAGCGTCGCTACCTTCCACACCGCCAATCCTCTCAAGTTGAGATCGCAGGATCTTGTTTTTGAAGCCTAATTGAGCGTCGTAGGCAATATGCTGCCACTGGCAGCCGCCACAGGTCCCAAAGTATGGGCAGGGTGGCATCGTGCGCGAAGTTGCTGGCTCGATTAGCTCGCTAACGATACCCCGAACCAGATTGTGACGGGACGACTTCGCTTCGACTCGTGCTACCTCGCCCTCAATCGCGGGCCAGGCGAATACAGTCACCCCGGTCTCGGGGTCGCGACCAACAGCATCACCGCCATAGGCCATATCATTGAAAGTTATGGGCGTGTGTAACTCTGGTAGTAGCTGTTGGGTCATGGCTGGGCAGGGAAGATATGGAGGACCGGCCCGCGCCGGGACGTGTGCTTAAAGGCGAATATAGCCTTCAAGTGGTAGAACAAAGACGGCCCCCCGTCCGGTAGGAGGAGGGAGGCCCTGAGCGGCGGCCGCAACCGCAGCTTTTCTTGAAGCTGCTGTCTGCACACCGCTCTTCAGGATCGCAAGGACCGGATCAACATCCTCGTCGTCAACACCGACCATGACAGTGGTATTGCCCTCGCGTCGGAACCCGCCGGTAGATGCAAGCCTTGTGGCGCGGAACCCTGCCGCCAGCAAACCGTCGGTTATCCCCTCGGCGGATTGGTTCGACACGACCGCCAGTATCAGCTTCATCTTATGCGCACCCCCAGTGGCGTGATTATAGTGTCTTGGGTCATAGGTGTCAATAGGGCGGCAGAAAGGTAAGAGTTCAGAGTTGAGGTTGAGATAAATTCACCGAGTTCACCGAGTTCACCGCAGAGACGCAGAGAGCGCAGAGATTAATATGGTTGGTCGTTATCTCGTTATCGTCCCTAACCCCTAACCCCTAACCCCTGGTAGATACACACAACCCCTTATAAAACACTCTGCGTCTCTGCGCCTCTGCGGTGAACTCGGTGAACTACTTATACCATGGGACTTAATGGCAGTGGCTTGACGATGTTAAATTATGTTATGATAGTTTCCGAGACTCGTACGCTAAAGGAGTTTGTAAAGATTGCGCGCAGGAAGCCTGCACAATTTAGATTTCGCCCTGGTGCTAAGTACGCTGGCCGCTACTGCGGTCGGCATTATCATGGTATACAGCGCAACGAAGAGTGCCCATCTTGAAGGCGCAGGGCTGAACGACTTTACTATCCGTCAGGCAGTGTACGGATTAATCGGCATTGTGCTGATGTTTGTAATTTCGCGGATCGATTATCGGTTCCTCGAAAGTTTCACGCTTCCGCTTTACCTGGGCACGTTGGGCCTTCTCGGAGTGGTTATGCTGCTAGGCACAATCGCAGGCGGTTCGCAACGCTGGATAAACCTGGGTCTCTTCCCGATACAGCCGAGCGAGCTAGCGAAACTGACTCTGATAGTCGTTCTTGCGAAAGTCCTGTCAGATCGGGCGCGCGAGTTGCATAAAGTCAAGTGGTTCCTCTTTGCGGCCATAATTACGGCAATACCCGCGGTAATAGTGTTCAAGCAGCCCGACCTCGGGACCGCGATTATGCTGGGCGCGATTTTCCTGGGCATGACTGTGGCGGCGGGGGTTCACTGGCGCATTTACCTCGGTACGGCGTTGCTCTCAATTCCTGCCCTTTACGTCTTCTGGAATTATGTCATGCATGATTACCAGCAGAAACGCTTCCTTATTTTCCTGGACCCGGAGAAGGACCTCCTGAATGAAGGCTACAATATTCTCCAGGCACGGATAACCATCGGCTCGGGAGGGTGGTTCGGGCAGGGCTACATGGCGGGCACCCAGAGCCAGGGTGAGTTCCTCAAGGTCGGTTATAGTGACTTTATTTTCTCGGTGGTGGCTGAGGAGTTCGGTTTCATAGGCGCAATGATCCTCGTCGCGCTGCTTTTCATCGCCGTTTGGCGTTGCCTGGTGGTAGCCTCACGCGCCAAAGAGACATACGGCAGCCTCCTGGCTATCGGCGTCGCTACGTGGATAGGTATGCAGATATTCATCAACGTCGGCATGAATATCGGGTTGCTGCCTGTCACGGGGATACCGCTACCCTTCATCAGCTATGGAGGCTCATCCCTGATGAGCATTCTCCTCGGCCTCGGCCTGGTCCAAAGCGTGGCGCTACGCTCAAGCCCTGTCATGTTCGGCGGCGAAAAGCTGAGTCACGGCTGGGCAAAGTCGGCACGTACCACGCTGAGACCCAGGTAAGGCGTCCAGTGGCTAATCCATTCTCGCCGGGGCATGAAGAAAGCAGCGCTCGCCATTCGCACGCTAGGCTCATTTCTTTCCCTGGACACGCTCTCGACGGAGAATCCGCGCCTGAGCTAGAGGGGCGTCTTGCCGTCCCATCCGATGGAATGCTTCACGCCGGCGTTGTTCTCTGCCATGCTAACCCGGCCGCGGGTGGCAACATGGATATGCAGTTGATGCTCGCTATTGAGAGCAGTCTTGCGGAACTCGGCATCGCCACACTCCGCTACAATTCGAGGGGCATTGGAAAGAGTGAGGGCGCTGTCTCCAAATCGCCAGGTAAGACCCTGGTAGCGCCCGAGGGGACCGCTGAGACGGCGGACGTTGGCGCCGCGTTACAGTTCCTCGCTATGCAAGAAGGCGTAGACGATTCCCGACTCGCCATAGTTGGGCACTCGTTTGGGGCACGCATCGCACTTGCCTTCCTGGCAGCAAACCCCGACAAGGCAGATATAAGAGCCGTTGTCTGCATCGGACTGCCTGTTGCATGGCGCGACCTTTCAGATTACGGGCAATGGCCACACCCCAAGCTCTTCATCACAGGCGAAAAAGACGACTTCTGTCCGCCTGATCTCCTGGCCGAGTATGTAGCCGGATTACCTGAGCCTGCCACCATTGTGACCCTTCGCAACACGGGCCACTTCTTCGAGGGACGGGAGGAGGACCTGGCGGAAACGGTTGTCGCTTTCCTTCGACAGGTGCTGGAAGGTTAAACTTTGTTGGTATCCGGCGTTTGCGAATACATTTAGAATACATTTAGATGAGGTCGAACACGAGTAGTACAGGGAAGGGATAGAACCTTGCTGACACCTGAAGAGGTAAGACACGTTGCCATGCTAGCCCGCCTGGGTCTGACCGATGAGGAAGTTGAATCGCTCCGCGTCCAATTATCGGACGTGTTGGACCACATCGCCATGCTCGATAAGCTAGATACATCCCAAATAGCGCCGACAGCCCAGGTACTCACGCAGAGAAATACAAGCCGCCCTGATGAGACCATACCATCTTTGCAACCAGAGGCAGTATTGCTGAACGCACCACGCACCGAAGATGGGTTCTTCCGTGTCCCGGCTGTGATGGACGACGCGAAGGTAGGCGGAACGACCGACGCGAACCGCCCTTGATAGGGAAGGAACATAAGATGTCAGGCAGCCCAAACACAATTGAAAAATTGACGCTTGAAGATGCCCGAACGCTCCTGGATAGCGGCGAGGTATCCTCGGAGGATTTGACGCGGGAAACGCTGGATCGTATCGGTGCTCTCGACGGCAGGCTCGGCGTCTATTGTTATGTCAACACTGAAGGTGCGCTGCTTGCCGCGCAGCAGTCTGACCATCGTAGAGCAGCCGGGGAAGTTCGTTCACCACTGGACGGAATCCCGATGAGTCTGAAGGACGTATTGATAACAGAGGGCGTTCGGACAACCTGCGGCTCCAGGCATCTTGAGCATTTTGTCCCACCCTTTGATGGTACAGTGTCACGAAAGCTCGCCGAGGCAGGGGCAGTGCTGCTTGGGAAGACCAATTGTGACGAGTTTGCAATGGGTTCTTCTACAGAGAACTCGGCGTGGGGACCGAGCCGCAATCCGTGGAACCCGGAGTACGTTCCCGGTGGGTCAAGCGGTGGCTCGGCGGCGGCTGTAGCTGCCCGCATGGGCGTCTACTCACTGGGTACAGACACCGGCGGCAGCGTAAGGCAACCCGCATCGCTTTGCGGTGTGACCGGGTTGAAGCCTACCTATGGGCGCGTCTCCAGGTACGGCCTCGTTGCATTTGCCTCCTCACTCGACCAGATAGGTCCGTTCACGCGGACCGCGCGCGACGCCGCCTATGTATTGCAGGCAATCGCCGGGCACGACCCCAGGGACTCTACTTCACAGCAAATCGAAGTTCCTGACTATGTCGCCGCGCTCGACAATGAAGGGCAATCGCTCAGAGGGCTGAAGGTTGGCATACCGCGTGAGTTCTGGGGAGAAGGTCTCCAACCTGAGGTCGAACAGAGCGTGAAAGCCGCTATAGAGATGCTAGGCACAATGGGAGCCGAGCTGCATGACATCACCCTGCCCCACACTGAATATGCCCTCTCGACCTATTATATTATTGCTCCCGCCGAGGCTAGCTCTAACCTGGCGAGATATGACGGGATGAAATACGGTTATCGCGCTCCCGGCGAAATGAATTCGATTGACTCGATGCTGATGACACGCGATTTCGGCTTCGGAGCTGAGGTCAAGCGGCGCATAATGCTAGGCACATACGCTCTGAGCGCCGGATATTACGAAGCATTCTATAAAAAGGCGCAGCAGGTACGCACCCTGATAGCCGGGGATTATACAGAGGCCTTCAAAGAAGTCGATGTTATAGTAGGCCCGACTTCTCCCACCGTGGCATTCCGCATCGGCGAAAAGAGCGACAATCCACTCGCTATGTACCTGAACGACGTGTATACTGTGCCTGCCAATCTCGCGGGCATTCCGGGCGTGTCTATTCCATGCGGTTTTGCTGACGGCCTTCCAATAGGGTTGCAGTTCCTCGGCAGGCATTTCGACGAGGTTACTTTGCTTCGAGTAGCTCATGCTTACCAGTCCAATAGCGACTGGCACCTGCACACACCCGATCTGCGCGTGGAAAACCTCACTTAGAAGCTGCTGCTCGTTTACACTTGCACGGTCCCTAACTGTGAGAAGTGAATGAGTATAGTAATAAAAACAAGACGAGCAAAGCCGAAAACCTGGTCCACCTCCATCATGTGGCTGGTATTCGGGCTTGCCGCGATTTTCTTCCTTGTGATCTACGGCCAGCAACTGCTATTAGAGCATGACCTCAAAGAGAGGATCGCTGTGCAGCGTGCCGAGAACACGGCTCTGGACGACTTCAACACACGCCTCAAGTCAAGCCTCCTCTATTACCAGTCCGACAAATATATAGAGCAGCGCGCCCGCGAAGACCTCAACCTCCGAAGAGCTGATGAGGAAGTCCTTATCCCAATCAAGGAAGAGGTTGTTCCCACTAAAGCATCCGACAACGGACGCGATACGAGTGTAACGACACCTAACAAGTCGCATAAAAACATGATCCCCATACAGCTCTCAGAAAAGCCGGTCTGGCAGGCATGGCTTGGTCTTTTCAGCCCACCAGGTGGCTCGCCGTGACCATGTGCCGGGCCCAACTTGACACCCTGATAAGAAGGTCGTATAATAAGCATGTTGACGCGGGGTGGAGCAGCGGAAGCTCGTTGGGCTCATAACCCAAAGGTCGTAGGTTCGAATCCTACCCCCGCTACCACAGAAAAGGGCCTTTCGGCCCTTTTTTGCTGCCCTGCTTTTCGATTATACTTCTCATTAACCCGCAAAGTTTACGGGGAGATCGCGCTACATCACTAAGATGGTGCGCGATCCAGATATTATGATAACCAGCCATGGGAGAAGATGAATGGTAACGACAGTTCAGACACGCAACGACGTACCGGCAGATTACAAGTGGAATCTCGAAGCAGTTTATGCCGAGGATACTCTTTGGGAGAACGACCTGGAGGCAATCACGCCTCTGCTCGAATCGACTGTTGAGTTCAAGGGACGCCTGGGGGAGAGCGCACCCGTTCTTGTCGAGGCATTACAGGCAAGAGACAGGCTCTTCGAGAGCATGGAGCGCATCTATGCCTACGCACGCATGAGGCGTGATGAGGATACGACCAATTCGCATTATCAGGCCCTAGAAGACCGGGCGCGTGCGCAGTGGACCCGTGTCTCAGAGGCTCTTTCATTCTTCAGTCCGGAGCTTCTACAAGTCGGTGAAGAAAAAGTAAAAGGCTTCATCAACGAACATGAACCATTGCAGATTTACCGGCAGCAATTCGACGAGCTATTCCGCGAAAAGGAACATATGCTTAGCGAGGCAGAGGAGGCCTTGCTCGCGGGTGCGGGCGAGATAGCCGCCGGACCAGGCCTGATCTTCGAGATGATGACGGATGCCGACATGAAATACGGCACCATCACAAATGAGGACGGCGAAGAAGTCGTGCTTACTCAGGGCAATTACGTCCGCTACATCCGCTCGAAAGACCGGAGCGTTAGAAAGAACGCCTTCTATACGTTCCACAAGGCGTTCGCACAGAATCGCAATACCCTCGCCAGTTGTTACTCCACCCAGGTTAAATCCGATATTTTTTATTCTCGTGCGAGGAAGTATGGCTCGTCGCTAGAGGCCGCGCTCTTTGGAATCAACATACCTGTCGCTGTTTACGACGGTCTAATATCGGCGGTTCATGAAAATCTCCCGCTACTACACCGTTATATGGAGCTACGCAGGCGGCTATTAGACGTGGACAAGCTACACATGTACGACCTGCACGTACCCCTTATTCCCGAAGCTGACAACAAGATACCGTTCGGCGAGGCCACAGAGATTGTTACCAAAGCCTTTACCCCGATGGGCGATAAGTATTTATCAGGTGTAAAAGAAGGATTCAGCTCGCGCTGGACCGATGTTTACGAGACACCAAACAAGTCATCGGGCGCGTATAGCTGGGGAGTCTATGGGGTCCACCCATTCATGCTCCTCAACTACCAGGACACCCTTTACGATGTATTCACGCTGGCTCACGAGATGGGCCATTCGATGCACACCTATTACTCGTATGAGAACCAGCCTTATATCTACCACAATTACACTCTTTTCGTAGCCGAGGTAGCCTCTACGCTCAACGAGGAGCTGCTCAGTCATCACCTGTTGAACAGCACCGACGACCGTTCGGTGAAACTGGCGGTTATCAACCACAGCCTGGAACAAGTGAGGACGACACTCTACCGCCAGACGATGTTCGCTGAGTTCGAGAAGATAGCCCACGAGCGCGCCGAAGCTGGTGAGGCCCTCACCGCCGAGCTACTTTCCAGCATCCACTACGATCTGAACCGTAAATATCACGGAGAAAGTGTCGAAGTAGAGCAAGAGATCGAGATAGAATGGGCGCGGATCTCGCACTTTTACAGGAGTTTCTACGTCTACCAGTACGCGACAGGCATCTCAGCAGCTGTCGCCCTGTCGCAAAAGATACTCAGCGAAGGCCAACCTGCCGTCGACCGCTACCTGAACTTCCTCAGCGGGGGCGGCAGTGACTACTCGATTAACCTATTGAAGAACGCGGGCGTCGATGTTACCACCCCTAAACCTGTAAATCAGGCGTTGCAGCAGTTCGGGCGCAATCTGGACGAACTGGAGAGGCTTCTGGCTCTATAAGCCACTACAAGAGCATGCAGAGAATACTACATAGATATTTTTTAGGATGGAAGTAGAAGTAAGAGATAGATGAAGCATGAAGGCCAATATGGAAGAAACGCTTAGTACACAGACACCAGGCCGATCGTCAAAGAGAGTAAGGCGTCTCAAAGTAACAGTTGGACTGTTGGTGCTGGTGTGCGTATTCACTGGCCTTGCTTTCGGAGCTAACGCACCAAAGACGAGAACCTCTACAGTCAGCTTCCCTGTTTGCGGTACATGGACAGTCTCCTCTATGCAGAGTGCAGGACTCTTCGCAGGTAATATCTGGTTTGGTAGTGTCTCTGCTGTATCTAGCGATGATGTTTGGGCATTTGGTGAATCGAGCGAAGGAACACTCATACAGCATTGGGATGGAGCGAGATGGGGTCAAGTAGATAGTCCAACCCCCAGCGGAAAAGATGTTGAGCACGTCGGCATTTATGACTCGGTAGCCTTGGCAACGGATGACGTGTGGGCAGTTGGCGTAGCGCATTATCCAAACCAGACCTTTATTCTCCATTGGGAGGGGTCAAGATGGAGCATGGTTCCGCATCCCAACATACCAGGGGCACGCTTCTCAGGTATACATGGTGTCTCAAACGATGATGTGTGGATAGTGGGCTATTATCGGCCTATAGCTGGGGAAGAAACACTCGTTATGCACTGGGACGGTCTTGCTTGGAGCGTTGTACCAAGCCCTAATAGTCCTGATGTTAAGGCTATCAGAAATGAATTGCAGGCTGTCTTCGCTACAGGGCCTGATGATGCATGGGGAGTAGGCCATTATGTGACTGATAACACCAACAACACTGGTGGAGCGTATACGCTCACGTTGCATTGGGATGGCAAAGCGTGGAACGTTGTGCCAAGCCCTAACCCCTGCAAATTGGTGAACAAGGTCGTAGGGGTAGCAATGAGGAGTCCGACAGACGTATGGGCAGTAGGTTCGTGCAGCAATGACGAGCAGAACGCCATTTATGAGAACCTGGTTATGCACTGGGACGGAAGAGAATGGAGTCTTACCCCAACACCCAAGTTGGCCTTAGATCAAGGTCTAGGTGATGTGACAACCACAGCAAATGGAGAGGCTTGGGCAGTAGGGCACTATGGTGACTATTCGTGGCAACGCACTCAGGTTTTGTATTGGGATAGGAAGGCTTGGAGGCACGTTCCCATTCCAAGTCCCCATTCGTTTGGGACACAGGGTACAGGGAAAGAAGCTCTGGCGAATGTAGTAGCTTGGAAAGATGAAGTTTGGGCTGTGGGAAGTTCCTGGGACCCACATCGCGCTGGCATCATGGCGCATCTTAAAAGAACAAAGTGCCCAAATCCATAACGTGCCCCAGGCAACCAAGATGACTCCATCTCTAAGGAGGCGTCATTTAGTATACACGATTTTGACAAGAGTCAGGCATGGAGTTATAATGTAGGTTGAAGTTTGGCATGACTAAGAAATTGGTTCGACATATCAAACTTGAGGCTTATTTTTCGAGCAACAGCCATACAGAATCAGTGATTCCAGGCGCGGAAAAAGCCAGGAGCAAGGCGAGGTAGCTCAGTGGCAGAGCAGGGGACTCATAAGCCCTTGGTCGGCAGTTCAAATCTGCCCCTCGCCACCGTCGTGTAGGTTGGAGCATAATCCACGCTTGTACTCACCAATGAACTGTTGGAAATGCGGCTATAGAAAGCTCTTATCGAAGTAGGACGACGCGGATAGAGCAAGGAACTGGACAAATACTGCACCCCGGTGAATCGCTCCGGCGTTCCCTCCTGGCATCCAACAAAGCAAAAGCGACTGTCACGGCCTATATGAGGCCAGCTGTGTCGTTCGCTGCGGAACAGGGGATAACCTCTACTCTCAGGCCCGAGTGCTTCGAGAAGGACCAATAAGGGGCGATATGTTTAAACACTTCATTGCTGTCTTCGGCTTAGCTCTTTGTATTTTGCTTGCCGGATGTGGCGGAGAGGCCGCGCCACCAACAGCGACCACGCAACCCACAGCCACAACCCTGCCGGCCACATCCGTGCCAACTCAGCGGCCAACACAAACAACTGCGCTGGTTTCAACGGTGATCCCTACCCAGACTCCCGTGCCCGTCCTGCCAACAGAAACTTCGGTGCCACCGACTAGTAGCCCGCCGCCCCCTACTGACACTCCAGTACCTCCAACTGAGACCTCTATTCCCGCCACATCCACGCAGGCACCACCGGCGATTGAATCAGGTGGCCTTGGCAGTAGCATTCAGCAATGGGAAAGCAGGCATGGGCCGCCAGGCAAGAAAGCTATAATCGGCACCTACTATGAGAATGAAAGATATGAGGTCGTTAGCTTTGACAGCGAACCCATCCAGATGATCTGGGTAACTTATGGAGATCGAAACCCGGTGAGCGTCGAAGATGCCCGGTTCGAGAGCAAGCAACTTATACCAAAAGATGCCAAGTTGCTCAAGAGCTACAAGGCGGTTGGAGAGGGTGGCGATCCCACGTATACCGTCGATCTCTATAGCAGCGCATCTCTTGCAACTGTAATTAATGCACTACCGGAGCTGGGTCTGGGGCTTGACCGATGGAAGGGCGCGGCACCCGGCACGTTCCAGATAACTATTAGCAGCTATAGTTTTCTCCAGGACAAGGTGCCTTCTTTGGTCATCTTTCTCGGCGAGGAGGAAAAATGACCAAGCGCCGCTACAACAATAATCCTTACAAACCGAAAGGGAAGCCACGTCGAGGCATGAATTGGCCAAGCGCACCAGGAAAAAGATAGATGCCGCAAAGCTACCGTCCAGGGTACTTGCTATGTGCGAAGCCCGTGGCCTGGGGGCTATTTTGTTGCATGAGCCGATTATGCTTGGAGTGTCAGGGGGCGCGGACTCACTTGCCCTGCTGCATATTTTATTGGAGCTCCGATCCGGAACGGCTCGTAAAACGCTTCGTGTCGGGCATCTCGACCATCGCTTCCGGGGCACAGAATCGGCGGCAGATCTGGAGTTCGTTGCGTCGTTCTGCCAGGAGTGGGGGGTTAGTTTCATAGCCGCAACGTTTGACGTCCCTGCCTATGCGGCTGCTCACAGGCTCTCAGGCGAGGACGCGGCTCGGCGCGCACGGTATGCTTTCCTCGGACGCCTTGCACAGGAGCGAAACGCAAGCGTGGCTGTAGCTCACACAGCCGACGACCAGGCCGAAACTGTCTTGATGAACATAATTCGGGGCACAGGGATTAGCGGTCTCGGCGGTATGAGATGGCTTAGCAGCTTGCCACCCATACATGGCGATGCAGATTTGACCACCCTCGGAAGCCAAAGCCCAACTACTTCCACCCACCTGTTTCGTCCTCTGCTTGGGACCTGGCGCGAGGAAATCGAGGCATATTGCAGAATCAATTCGCTTCACCCACGGTTTGATTCTTCAAACCTCGACATGGCCTACCGCAGGAACAGAGTCCGGCATGAGCTAATCCCTCTGTTGAGCACGAATTACAATAGCTCCGTCAAGCGTCACCTGTGGCAGCTAGCCGAAGTAGCCGCAGAGGAAGATGATGCAATGGAAGCCGTAGTCGAAAAGCTCTGGCCTACCCTCATTTTGGAGGATTCACCGCCAGGGAAGTTACGAATAGAGGTATCGAAGCTAGCCGGAGAGCCAGACGCCATCAAACGCCGTGTAGCGAGACGCGCCTTGCGTGAAGTGGCAGGTACTCTTGAGGGTTTTGAGCATGAACACATAGCGGTGGTTGCCAACTTATTCACACCCACAGCGTCAATCAGGTCTTCCACCGACCTACCCAACGGCATCTCGGTTGAACGCAGTGAGCAGACGGTTTACTTTGGGCTGCGTGGCAGTCACACGCAGGCTAACTGCACGGCAGGCTCATCATCCTGGCCCACGATGCAACAGGGGACCGTCTACGACGTAATACCGGGCGAAGAAATCGACCTCGATAGGGGTTGGAAGCTGAACATGACGTTGGAGCCGGCTTTACCCTTTACATCTGACGAAGACAATCTAACTGCACATTTCGATTCAAATATCCTGGGTGCTGCATCGAGCCTTGTGTTCAGAACCAGGAGACCGGGAGACCACATCGCGCCGTTCGGGCTTGGCGGCAGCAAGAGCTTGCAGGACCTATTCGTAGATGCTAAAATCCCCGTGGACTACCGCCGCCGGATTCCTATCCTTGCCTTTCGTGAGGGGGGCGAGGTTCTATGGGTCCCAGGGCGTGGCGGTAGGCGCTCCTCACATGCGCCGGTCAACGAAGCGACAGAGAGCGTTCTAAGATTTCAATTCGATCTGAAATCGGGTTCAGAAGGAGAAGACTGAGGTGCCAGAGACAACCGTAGAAAAAAGGATGTCAACCCTCGAGCCCGACATCGACCACATCCTAGTCACCTCCGAGCAGCTTAGAGAGGAGATCGGGCGAGTCGGAGACCGCATATCGGCGGACTACGCAGGGAAAGAGTTGCTGCTGGTAGGCGTGCTAAAAGGTGCGATCATGTTTATGGTAGACCTGGCACGGGCAATCGACCTACCCGTAACAATCGACTTCATGGCCGTTGCTTCCTACGGCGCATCAACCAAGACGAGCGGAATCGTCCGAATCCTGAAAGACCTCGACAGCTCTATTGAGGGCAAGCACGTATTGATCGTGGAAGACATCATTGATAGCGGGCTAACCCTCAACTACACATTGGAGACATTGCGCGCACGCAACCCTGCCAGCCTGCGAGTCTGCGCGTTACTCAACAAAAAAGAGCGACGGCAGGTAGACGTGCCGGTCGATTACGTCTGCTTCGACATTCCTGATGAGTTCGTGGTCGGGTACGGCCTGGACTTCAACCAGATTTACAGGAATCTACCTTTCATCGGTGTCCTGAGACCGGAGCTTTATCAGACGATAATTTCCGAGAACGACTCTCCTCAGGAAGTCTAGCCCTTCTGCTGAGCCGTGCGGTACCAAAGACTTTCCAACTTTGGCGCTAGCGTCTCAGTACGCAGCGTCTCGGCTGCACGCAACGCCCTTTGCTGCAAATGGCTGTAGGCCTCGGAAGAGTTCAGCATATCAAGCACCCCTTCCGCAATTGCATCGGCATCTCGCGGAGGCACAGATATGCAGGCATCGAGCGGTGCCAGATAAGAGGTGATGCCTGTAGTAGAAGTGACAACGGACGGCGTACCAACCGCGCACGCCTCCGGCACAACCTTGTTTTGAGCCTCAATAATCGATGGACAGACCAGCACGTGCGCCGAGGCAAGGTGGCAACGTACTTCGTCATGCGGAACCTGCCCGGTGAATACAATGTGTGACGCGACGCCGTTGTCGGCAGCTCGATGTAGAAGAAACTCGCGGTAATCGCCAAAGTTGGGCGTACTTCTGCTTGGCCCGCATATCAAGAACCAGGGCGGCTGTTTACCCTCTGCATTCCGGGCGGCTATTACCTGCGGAATAGCATCCACAAGGTATTCCAGGCCCTTGAACGGGTGTAAGCGACTGAGGGCAATAACTATTGGCCTGTTCAACCCAACCCCGTAGCGGTCGCCAATCTCACGCCTGCTGTCCGACCGGAAATCATCAAGTTGCTCTCCTGGCGGGGGAAAGGCCGAGTCTTCGATAGAACGTAGAATCACTTCGACGCGCTCCCGTTCTACCAGTCCTTCGCCCACGATGTAATCCGCAAGGAGGGGCGATATAGAGCGCACAAGTGACGCCCGTTTGAAAACGAATGATACTGCCGCCCTGGGTAGTCGGAAGCGGCGATACCCATAGTCCGCCTCAGGAAGTCTGATGACATCCGCACCCTGTACATTCACCAGAAACGGCGTTTTCCCCGCTGTAAGCGCGGCAACCAGACCAAAAGGATAAGCTCCCTCTACGTGTAGGAGGTCATATTCACGAGTGCGAAGATGCCGTCGAAATGCCGCGACGATCTGTGGTAGGTATTCGTACTGTAGCAGCTTACTTGCGAGTGGACGCACCCAACCACCCAGACGGCTACCCGAAGCGGTCAGGTTCACCTGATAGACAGTAACACCTGAATAGACCGCTTTTGTGTAGAGCGGCTTCCCCGGCTCTGTAATCTGGGTGAATACATCAACATCGTGGCCGCGTGCCCGGAGCGCGAGTACCATCTGCTCGTGGCTGGCGTTACCCATTACATGGGGTCCATAAGAGCCAATCAAATAGAGAACGCGTAGCGGATTTTGGATTTTGGATTTTGGATTTTGGATTTGTAGAATCACCGCGTTATTATAACAGTAGTGTTATCACTCCCATGTAATTAGCATGGTTGAGTAAATTGCGAGTAAGCAGCGATCATCATGCTACAATGATATGCTCTACTATGATCTTGCCGTAAGTTCCATATAGAGCTTCTCCATACGGGCTATCTGGATTGGCTCCGCGTATCGTTCCAGTGTCTGGTACCCCCCAGCAACAAGAGCCTTTCGGAGCGAGCTATCTTTCAGCAGACGAATGATACCTTCGGCCAACGAAACTGGGTCCTCCCGTTCTACAAGGATGCCGTTCACGCCATGTGTGATCATCTCGTTTACGACCGGAATATTCGTCGCTACCACAGGGCACCCGCAGGCCATTGCCTCGATCGGAGGCAGACCGAAGCTCTCGTAGCGAGTTGGATACACCAGGCAGTCGGACGAGCGCATCAGCCTCACCTTGTCTTCTTCCTCGACGCGGCCAAGCAGCACCGTACGCTCAAGACTTCCATTCTGAGAGCATATCCTGGTCAAATTGCCTGCCTGGGCCGGGTTCTGTCCCGCGAAGAGAAATGTGGCTGTTGGAAACTGGGCGAGTACACTTGGCATAGCACGCGCAAGGAGATCATAACCTTTACGCTCCTTTAGCTGGCCGAGGAAAAGGATATGGGGCGATGTGTACGACGCAGCTAGAGACTCGCCAAACGGCACCGACCTGATATATAGCACGTCAATCCAGAGAGGGATCTGCCTTACCTTCGCGGGACCAAATCCCATGATCCGAAGCAACCCAACCTCATGACGAGAAAGTGCAATCAGCCGGTCCGCTGCGGCCATCGGGTAGTGCATACACCAGTTCTGCCAGATCGCCAGCGGCTTGCGGCCCCGTGACTGTGCCAGACGACGTAGTAATCTGGTTGGAGTATAAATCAAACGTCGTGGGTACATTTTCCCCGAATATGGCCGCTCACGGTCGTCAACGAGGTAGGGGTCGTGGAACGGGCCTACTACGGTGAACACGACCGGGACGCGTAAGAGGCGCGCAACGATTATTGCTTGCCAGTTCAGAGCGTTCCTCAGGTGAAAAAGGTGGATGACATCAGGCCCGAAGCTAGCCAGCGCGAGCGGCAAGGCCGGTGCTGTCCATGCCTTGCTGACCTCAACACGCCGCACATCTATTCCATCAACATCCTCCCAGCGTTCTCCGGTTATGGCAGAGCCTTTCTCGCGCAAAGTGAATGCCGAAACAGTGTGGCCACGCGCTATAAGAGCCCGCCCAAGTATCGCCTCGGGCCACTGCCTGAATTGCCTGGTTACTCCCGCGGTCGTAACGATAGCAACCCTCATCTTAAAGGAACCTCAGAAGAGTCTGGGCGAACGGGATGCGTAATGCCGCGAACCTGTCCTTGTCCTCCGTGTCCATTCCCCCGAGCAATTTGAACGCTGCATAGAAGACTGCTACGCCTGTCAGCAGCATTAGGATCGTAGAGAGAATATTGGGTGGGAGGAACGCGAGAAAGGGGAGAAGCGCCACACCCATGAGTAAAGAGGAAGTGCCAACCCGCACGAAAAAACGTCCAGGGAATCGCAAATCCAAACGAGTAACAGCATAGCCGAGGGCGACTCCACGAGAAGCCAGTCCCGCAGTTGCCGCCGCCAGCGCTGCCCCCACCGCCCCAAACTCAGGCACAAGCAATAGCATCAATGGAATACTTACCAGCGCCACTAACCGGGCCGTGATCACCGCACGATAATCCTCATAAACCATCAAGACATTGAGCGCAACGCTGATAATGGCCTCGCCGAAAAGCCCGAATGCAAGGATTGCGGTGCAGGCAATTATCGTTGGCATAGTGAGTTGGGTGACCACCGCATCAAGCCCTACCTGCCCATAAAGTACCTGAAGCACATTACGCGCGATCAACACAAGCCCGACACCAGAGGGAAGCAGGGCAAGCAGTAAAAACTTGGTTATAGTGGCATACGCTGTGTTCAGCCCCTCGATGCGGCCCTCCGCATACAGACGGGCGAACAATGGCGTCTGTACCCCGGTTAGCGGCACAACAAGCGCACGTAAGAACTGCTTGGTAAACTTATAGGCCAGGGCTACAACTGCCACTTCTAGTGTCTTATCCTTTGGCGCCGTGACCAGTAGGCTGACGGTCAGCACCACGAACGGGAGGTCGTACAGGTAGACAGTCCAGTTGATCAGATAATTCAGCCCGGCAAATGAGACCAATCTCTGTCGGAGCGAGCGGCTAGAGGGAATTTTCACTTCCGAGGCTTTCCTATGCGGCTCCTCGGGCATCTCGCGCAGGAGTCGCCAGACCTGCCACAAGGCCAGCGCCACTGAGAGAATAGTCGTGATAAGGAGAGCCAGAATCGCGCCCAGCACATTCCAGCCCGCCAGCACCAGCAGCGCGGTGAGAGTTGGATATACCACGGCGGCAAGCACGTCCAGCGAGTTCGTTACCTTCTGGCGAAAATGCGCGTACAGAAACTGCACCGACACATCCGAAGCTGCCCCCAGAACAAGGAGTATAGCAATGAAAAAGAGAAGCCACCCGCCCGTTTCGCCGAGATTGAAAGTTCTAATCCAGTAATCGGGGAAGAGTGCTAATGCCCCTATCAGGAGGAGTAGCACACCACCCTTTATGAGCGCTACCATGAAGAGGAGACGGACGGTGCCGCGCCTCCCGTAACGCATCTCGATTTCAGGGTAAAAACGAGGCAGGGTCCGCTCGATCCCGAGGTCGGCGAAAAGCCCAAGAAAGGTCAGCAGCGCCGTTGCCAGGCTAAGGATCGCAAAGCCCTCACCGCGTAGTGAGCGCACCACTATCACGCTCGATACGAACGGAACCAGTATCTTGATCGGAAAGAAGGCCGCGTTCCATAACACGGCCCAACCTGCCCGCTCGACCAGTGGTTTGCTCGCCTGCCTTTTGCTCTCTGCTGCCATAAAGTGATCTTCTTACGAATTACGAATTAGGACGGAACCGCCAAGACGCCAAGAGCGCCAAGAAACCGCCAAGATTTTTATTGTTTGGATTAGGCATTAGCAACTTTGAACCTTGAACCTTGAACCAATAGCTGATAGCCAATTCGTCATTGCCTCAAGGTGTTACTTCGACAGAATCGATTTGAATACCGAGCGCCCGTTGGTCATAACTGATTCCGGCGCGTTGGCCTGACCATGTTGGCGCTAAGATATGCAGAAGAGCGCCGTCAGGCTCATCACTCTGCACTGCCACCCCTGCCGGTATCCTCACGGTGTAATCGACAAAACCCGTACCTGGGGGCACTGTTACCTGACCAATATTACTCTCGCCAAGCCGGAGTGTGACCGTCACCGGCTCCTTCCGCACCGCACCCTGATTGGTGACAGGTGTTTCAGGACGCAAACGAAGTTTGAGAGTGGCTGCCGTGAAAGTTTTACCATCGCCCGCTTTCTCTAATGGCAGCCGCAGAACGGAGTGGTCGCCGGTCCACCGCCAGGGTGAGCTATCCGCTTCAGCCTGCTCCTGCAAGTAGAAGCCTGCGACCAGCCATTTGTAATCCATGACGCCTATATCTAGACTAAAGGGTAGCCCTTGCGAAGGAGTTTTAGCTTGAACAGAATAGAGGCCCCACGGCAGGTATGACCGCGAAACATTGTACGGCTTCTGGTAAAGTAGCTGCTCGAATTCTGGAACGTCGTAATCCCACGCTCCCTCTTCCTTCAACGAATAACTCGGAAGATTCAGTTTGCCGCCGTTCGCGCTCATCAATACCCAGACATTGTATCCCTGTTTGCGCCACCTCTCAACCATGCCATTGAGAACCTCATTCTTCACATCCGGATAGGGACGGTTCAGCACAAAACTCTCGATACCGAAAATGTATTGTAAGGGTGTTGCCACTACAAAAGGCTCGTCACGCTCATTGCTAAAAAGCACTACCGACTTCTCGGGTATTCGAGCGGCTAGATCAGACAACTGTTGGACGGCCCCATTGGCTTCAACGTGCTTTACGATTGTTTGCGATGTATATATGAAGAAGATGCATAGTGCAGAAGCGAGCGCTCCAGCCAACACCCGCCCAACCGTCCGAGGACGCAGGCGCGCCCACAAAAACTGGCAGGCCCACGCAGCCCCTAAAAGTAAACCGGGCAGAGTCACGGCGATGTAGCGACGCATAGTGTAGATATAATGTGGGTCGGTATAGCTCTCTTCGAGGAAGATAAAGGTTAAAACAAAGAATACGCCAAAAAAGAGCCCGGTTGCGGCATTGAGTCTATTCCATATCAGACGTAAGAATCCGACAACACCAAGCAGCATACCAAGCGGAGAGAGGTACCAGCCAATCCTCAGCAGGTTATAGCGCTCGCCCAAGTCGACGGGCGCGCCAATATAGCTCTGCCAGGTTGTGATGACCTCCTGCGGCAAGGCTCGCCCCGCATTGTCTGTGCGAAGATTAGGGAGCCAGGGTCCGACAAGGTAGCGATATATAGCGTAAACCCCTACGGCGAGAACTATAGCGCCCACAAGTAACCAGGCGTACTGCTTTATCCAACGGCCTGCACGCAACCATACCGGCGCGAGACGTGAATAGAGTCTGTCGAGCAAAATGAGCAACGGCACCCCCACATACAGTGCGAGCAAGAGGGGAGACCAGAGGCGGCGAATGTCCTGAAGAACATTGTGATAGAGATCTAAGGTGTATCCAAAGCTGAAGAAGAAGAAATGGACCAGGAAAAGCACAAGCATCATCAGAAGCCCGCCAGCGAACCAACTGTATTCGGATCGCCATCGCCTGCCAAGTCGCCAATAGAGTAGATATGGTACGATAGGCGCTAGATAGAAGATGAAGTCAGCACGTGCCAGTGCAATCTGCCCCAGGGCGACACCCGCGAGCGCGCCCCAGAACAAAGCCCACGGTCGAGCAGACGGCGCGGGCGGTTCAACGGGTGAAGTCAATTGGCTACCCGTCACATAGGCGAGGCGATCTGCCTGTATCATACGCATGAACGCATAGAAGCCGATAAATGCGAGTAGACCAGTAAGCACCTCGGCTATCGGATAGCGGGCGAACCATATCGTGACGGGACAGAGCACCAGGAACAATAGCGCCAACAGCGCCGCGCCCGGTGTGAGCGCCCGCCGAGCAAAGAAATAAACCGTAACGACCGACAAGAAAGCGAGCAGTGGCGTCGCATATAGCGCTCCCCAGATCCCAAACAAGGAGTAGAGAAGCCCTATCCACACAGGGAATAATGAGTAATGCTGCGGCACTACCAGGGCGGCCTGCTTATCGTACACGTAAAACCCCGGCATCCTCAGGCGGTACAGCGTGTATCTGTCCCGGTTCAACTCCTGCATTACTTGCCTACCCTCGCCCGCGTCGTCGTTGAGCTGGCGCATGAGTAAGTCTCGCTGGAATATCGCGCCTGTCCTGCCGATGCCAACACCCGAATTGATATAGACCCCTGAGTCGAGAGCGCCCCGCAACATCTCGGCGGGTCGTGAGAACAGAACCAGGGCCAGCAGAGCGACACCCAGGAGGCCAAATCGTTGCAAACGCGCCTGCTTGCGGTCTTCCATACGCTGGGGCGCGGGCCGTGGTGGCGCGAGAGCTTGAAGGAGTCCACGATATGACCACACACCGTTCCAGGCCCTCATGGAAAGAGCAACCGACAACAGGATGTTCACCAGAAGAACAAGCCACCAGCTAAAAAGCCCGATCTGCGCGAGCGTCAACCCCACAACGCCGGTTACAAGCAAGCTCACAACGGCAGCAACGAAGACCCACTCCTCGCGGCCGGCGAACGGCAGAGGGCCACCTGCCCGTCTCCCAACCCCACTAAGTAGCACCGCGCCCGGAACGTACAGATATACTGGTAAAAGGGCGATGCCGAGCAGCGTTCTCAGCACATCTATAGCGCTCGTGGCTGCACCTCATTATCCCCGCAAGGCACTTTTTCCTCGACCAATTCCGCTAACAGCCGCTTTGTAGCCTGAGCGATATGCGACCAGTCGAATTGTCGCGCTGCGGAGACGCTTCGTCGGCCCATCTCTGCCCTCTCATCCGTGTGGGCTGCGATCCAAACAAGTCGGTCCGCCAGGCCCGGGGCATCGCCAGGCTTCACAAGAAACCCGTTCACCCCATTGGACACCTTGTCCGGGATGCCGCCTGTCGTGCTCGCCACCACGGGCAAGCCATGGGCCATTGCTTCGAGCGTTACGAGTGAGCTACCTTCAAACAGGGTCGGGTGAGCAAACAGGTTTGAGAGCTCATACAGATTATGAAGCTCGCTATCGCTTAAATGCCCGGCGAAAAATAGATGCCGTTCCAGGCCAAGCTCTCCAGATAGACGCTCCAATTGCGACCTCTGTGAGCCTTCGCCCACAAGTGTCCAGCCCCATTCCGAACCAAGTTCAGTTTTCGCCATGCCCAATGCGCGTACCAGATACTCGAAGCCCTTATTCTGTTCTAGCCTTCCCACGCTGATCCCACGCAATCCGCCGCTACCTCCGCTCAGATAGGGCCACCGACCGATGAGACCAGCTTGAACCTGTGGATCGGTATGGGCCGCAATAGACATCAGGTCGATACCATTCGGTAACACAACCACCTTGCGAGGGTCAATCTTGAGCAGCCGAGCGACATCATCACGCATGGCGGCGTCGGTGGCGATTACACGGTCTGCTTCCTGGCTCGCTGCTCTCATCCATGCTCTAAAGGGCGCATAGGCCAACCGTTTCAGCCGGTCGGTGGATTTGAACTCTTCCATCCCGTGAGGATTGACCACAAGCGGCACACCCCACTCGCCTGCCCGTCTCACGCCCCATGCACACAATCCATGAGCATAGATAGCATTAACCAATCTCTCTCGTGCAAGCCCTGAAACATGTGTACCGATCTCTTCGACAAAGCTCCTATAATTCGTGAGGCGCGCCGGGATACCATTAGGGCGAAGCGGGAGTCGTCCATATTCCGCAGTATGCACCCTCAAGTGGCCGTTCGCACGCCCGACGCGTATCGGTTCGTTCCTGGGCAGGCGGCGCGTTAGCAGATCTATGTCAACGTCCAATGCAAGCAATTCTTTCATAAGCTCGGTGCCTGCACGCTCCAGCCCGCCATAGCCGTGCTGTGGGAAAAGCGCCCTAATACAATAGGCGACCCTCATGACGCGCCCAACCTCGTGAGCAGGGACACGTAGAGGTCTTCTAACTGATGCGCCACAACCGGTGCCGAGAACGTCGTGGTTGCGGTTTGTCGCGCGCCATGACGCAGAGTCTCGTTGAGCTTATCATCAGTGCATACCAGCCTAACCCCTTCGATGAAGCCGGCAGTGTCGTGCGCGAGCCAGCCGCTCACGCTGTGCGTGATTACGTCACTTGTACCACCCGAGTCGAGGGCAACAATCGCAGCACCCGCAGCACAGCCCTCAAGCAAAACCCGGCTAAGAGGCTCTTGCCAGCAAGATGGGAACAGCAGGCACCTCGCGTCACGCATCAGGCGCAGCAGCGCGTCGTTGTCCAGCCAGTCGAGGAAGCGGAAATCGAGGCCACGCCTTTCAGCCTCAAATTGAAGAAGCGACTGTAGTGGCCCGTCCCCTGCGAGGAGCACAGGCAATCGAATCCCTGAAGCCTCCATCACCTCTGGAAGTAGCTGCGCGCCCTTATTCTCGTCCAGCTTCCCCGCGAAGAGTGCATACCGACCATCTAGTGTCTTGCTTACCTCATTGCCTTGAGCCACCGCCTTGTCAACGCTCTCCGGGTCTACTAGATTGTGAATAGTATGGAGCTTGTCACTGGAAAACCTGCCACTACGCTCCAACTCAGATCGTACATAGTTACTCACAGCAATCACTGCGTCAGCCTTTGCAAGCATGCGGGATTGGGCGCGAGTACGCAGCCAGCGAGCCATGTCAATCAATCTGGCCGCGCGGCGCTTACCCCTGTTTGATAGACATGACATATATTTCGAGTAGTTGTGGCAGTCTCCGCACTCCTCAGATTTTCCACTGCGAGCCGGGAAAAGACGCGTACTTGAAGGGCATAAGGGCCAGTAATCACGCACCGTCACCACCGATATTACTCGCTGGCCTTGACGCCGGGCCGCCAGCGCACTCAACGTAGCCGCAATGCCTGATACTTGATGCTGACCATGAAAGACATCCACTTCACTATCGGCGGATAACCGCGCACACCGACGTTTGAGGAGCCGGATGGCTTTTTGCTCCTCCCACGCTCGACCGATTCCTGCCCGAAGTGTCCAGCGCGGCGATGATGGTACATAAAGCTCATCTACAGGTAAGCCACCATAAGATGATACCTTGTGCGTGGGCCTCACGACCTGCGTACCGTAGACCGGCCGCACAACACGTACTATGTGCCCACGGTCGGCGAGTGCTTTACCAAGATAGTATGTGCTCCACCCACTGCCACCGCTCCGAGGAGGGAAGACATCGGTCACAAGCGCAACCTTGAGCTGATTGCTGAAATAGTCACGCACCGGCCATACCCCGCAGGAGCAGGTCCAATTCCTGGCAGTGACGCTCCCAGCTATAATTCTGCACAACCCTGGCACGCGCACTCTCCCCGAGCCTCACAGCGAGATCACGGTCACTTTCAAGCCGCCTGATAGCAGTCACCAGGCCGTTTACATCGCCTGACTTGAACAGCAGACCCTCCTGCTCGTGCCGTACGATAGAATTGAGCGGCTGGACATCTATGGTGACCACAGGCAGCCCAGACGCCATATATTCAAATACCTTTAGAGGCGACCAGTAAAAGCCGAATGTCTTGAGAGGGGGGTACGCGTCCAGATGAAATGGTGCCACACCTATGTCTGCGAGCGCCAGAATATCGGGAATCTTGTCATGCGGCTGGGGTCCGGTGAAGACCAAACGTCCAAGCGGAAGGTCCCACCGCCTGGCTTCTTCCGACACAGGCCCTAGCTCAGGCCCGCCACCGACCGCCAGGAACGAGAGATCGCTGCCTGATTTGATCAAATTTCTGGCAGCCTCAGCGAAATGTCGCGCACCATGCCACGCTCGAAAGCTCCCGAGGAAAACCGCTACCTGACCATTGGATCGCAACCCTAATTCCTCAGCAAGAGCGGCGAGTCTTGCCGGGCGACTCACTCGCAAATGGGGCGTGAACGTAGCGACGTTCGCACCCCACGTTAGCTCGTGAATCTTTTCCCTGGAAACCTCGGGTGGCACTGTTGACGCAAGAGGCGTCACAATTGCCGATGCCCAGTTGGCTTGACGTACAGCCCACCGCCTCATTACGCCGAAAAGAAGCCTATCGAGTCTCGTCTTGAGAGCGCCAGGTGGGTCGATCATCGGGGCGTTTACTTCAAGAAGGGCGGGTACGCCTTGCCGATGGGCCAACCAGATTCCGCCTCCGGCGAAATTATAGAACCTCTCCATAACGACGTCAGGCTTGAACAGATGGAAAGCCCTCGCTATCTGAGCGCGGCCAAGCAAGGCAAGCTCCTTTGGCAAAGTTGACCGCCGCAGCCTGGCGCCACAGTCAAATCTACTCTGGTTATGGCCGGTTGCCTGTCGTGCTAACACCAGAACTTCGTGGCCGAGGGCAGTCAAGCCGCAGGCCACCTCTTGCACGTGTGTTGAGCCACCTGAGGTCCCGCTCGCCTCCACTGCCGAGGCCACATACAATATTCTCAAGGCAATATTCTCAAGGCGTCTCCTCGCATCGCGCAAGAAGAAAGTATGGCCCGGCCCGCCACGATCCGAAGAGTACGAGATCAAGCCACATCAACTCCGTAAGTAACAGGAGAAGTCTGTATTCAACACCACGCCGTGCCAGCACATTTCGAACCGATGATCTGACGGCATCACTCCCCGCAACACTGGTTGTCTCCACCATAACTGATTTGCTACGCTTGCGGAGCGCCGCCTCGCCGAGCTTGACCACCAGGTTCTCTATCAAGCTCTGGAATAACCCATTCCAGAACACCACCTTCTCTACCCTGAATCCCGCACCCCTTAGCACACTCTCAAGCTCATCGTAGGTGGCAATCGCCTTGACATGGTCTGATTTCCTCAGGTTGTCCCGCTTATTGTCGATGAGACCAATATCGCCTAGCCATTTCGACATGATGCGCGCTCCCCTTACAACGAAGTCCAGCCGAGAGCCTTCACGCGTATTGGAGAATAGGAAGAGCCGCCCACCGGGCGTCAGAATACGGCGCGCCTCACCGAGGTATGTTCTTACGCCATCGAGGGTCAAATGCTCAAGCACGTCTATCGACATGGCAGCAGTGAAGGTGCCATCAGCGAAAGGTAAGTTGCGCGCATCGGCCCGGCAGAGATCGATGCGTCTCAACGCCTCCTCCGCAAATAAGGGTGCGGGGTCGATACCAACAACCCAATCAGCCTGCTTGCGGTTCCAAAAGAGAAATTTACCGTTGCCGCAACCAAGCTCGATCAGACGATCATCCCTGGTCAGCTTGAGCAACCGCCGGATGGCCCGCTGCCGCACCCCGGCTCCAAGCAACGGAACGGAGATGGCCCGGTAATCGAGGGTAGCAGCGAACTCCTCCTCATGCACCACATACAGGGAAGTATGGGAGGTATCGTCAGCGTCAGAAGGCGGCATCAAGTCGATATAGCCCTCAGCAACATGGTAGGCGCGGTCACATACTGTGCAGCGCAGCGAGGTAATGTCGGCAGAGTTAGAATGCGCGATTAGTCGGGAACCACGCCCGGCGCACTCGCTGGATATACAGGTGATAGCGTTCAGTAAGCGTTTAGAAATCAAGAAAAGTTCCTATGGGACGCAAGCATGTAGCGAGGGCTAGCCACGGACTGGATTCTAGCACTCACGCAGGTGCAGGTCAACACTGGCGGGTGCTCCGGTAAAACTTACTCCGATCAGTGACATAGTCCCATAGCAACTGAGAGGCTCGGACAGGCATCTCCAACTGGCCCCTCAGAACGGTTGCCCAGTCGAGGCCCTGGCGCTGGGGCGAGCACCACAGGGCATACTGCATCAACAGCCCCCCGTTCCACGCGACAAAGATAAGGGCTACAACGACAGGGACCCACCTGGGCATTCCATGCGCCAACACGAATGCGACCAGCGCGCACGCCCCAAGCACGAAGATAGACGTGCTATTGATGAAGCGCCGCTGCCCAAACGACCCCGCGCTTTGCCACGTCAGAAATGACCCGGCCACGTATACCTGCACCAACATCGCAGCCGCCAGCGCCGTAGTTAGGAGCTTATCACGCCGCCATAGAAGTACAAGCCCTATAGCAGCCAACAGAACTACAGGTGTCCAGGGAATCAGACCATGGTCCGGCGCGAAAAGCACGTTGAGGAAATTGGGCGATGTCCAGGTGAACTTACCCAAGACGACTTTAGACGGTCCAAACGCGCCCGTTATGATACGATAGGCTATCAGTTGCGGCACAAAGATCAAGCCTGCCGTCACCCCCATCAAGAAGAGTCCGCTCATCCACGAGAATACTACCTGTCGCACTGCCGCGTCGCGCTCCCGAAAGGCGGTCCATAGACGTGCTGCCGCTTCTATGATAGGTACTAGAATGAACAGCGCATCCTGCTCACGAACCAGCATCATTAACCCAGCACACGCGCCCAGGAAGACCCATTGGCGCATCGTGCGATTGGCTGCGCTACGAGTCCTATCCCAATACCACAAGAACAGAGTTACCGCGAACAGCGATGTAGCATGTGACCATGGGGGCGCAACCACCGTGTAGAAGATGAGAGGTGTCGCAAGCCACATAGTTACAACGCTCAGGGCAGCTACCCAGGGGTCAAAGTAGCGACGCGCAAGAGAATAGGAGAGGAGAAGTCCGATGCAGCCTAGAGCATAAGAAGTCAGGCAGATCGCCACGATATAAGGCTGAGAGTACCCGTTGGCCGGGATCGATGCGCCAAGGGCGTTAGCCACAAGCACAAACACGTGGGCAAGACCGAATGAAGGGAGCCAGAGCAGGCCCGTACCTATAGGAGCCACGTTTAGTGGGAGGTTGGTTAGCGGCTCACGTTTCTTGTAGAGGTCCTCATATATCCGCTCGAACTTCACCTTATCCGATTCGTAAAAGTGCAAGTATTGATTGCTGAAATCGAGATCGCCATCGAAGAAGATCGAGTGTGTGTAAGCAAAGTACTGGATCTCGTCGCTGGCATAAATGCGGCTGGTAACAAGCGGCGCAACCACGATGAACAGCAGACAGAGCAGCAAGAGAGGCCGTTCGTGCCACCAGCGGCTTCTACGTGGCGGTGTGGTAACGGGTGGTGGCGGGATCGCTACCTGCAACTCGCCACCACTTCAGCTATCGTCTTGGCGCGCGCGCTGTAGGTATACTTCACTGAGAGCTTGAGTGCTTCCCCACCTAGCGCCTCGCATATCGCAGGCTCTAATTTGAGCTTTAGCAGAGATGCAGCAAGGGCATCAGCATCTCCTTCGGGGAAAAAGAGAGTAGAACTCTCATCGACTATCTCACGCAGCGCAGGCATCTCCTTGCAGACTATCGCGCGTCCTGCCGCCATATATTCGAAGAGCTTAAGCGGAGAGGCGGTCATCTGAGTAACCGTATCGGGTATCACCAGGACATCAGCAGCCGCAAGATAGAGAGGGGTGCGATCATGCTCTACTTGCCCTGGGGTGATTATCCGCTCCTTAGCAATCCCAAGATTGTCCGCAAGAGAACGTAACTCACTCACCTCGAACGGACGGCCCCCGACCAGCATAAGAAGAGCCCCGTTATTTATACTCGCCAGACGTGCGAAAGCCCCAACCAGCAGGTCGAGCCTACGGTATGCAAAGGTTAGTCCCGCGTATCCCACAATAAACGCACCGGCGGGCAGGCCCAGATCGCGGCGCGCACTACGCCTGGTCGGGTAACCTTCGACCGGCGGCACAAAGGCATCCGGTACGACAAAGATATCCTCTGCCCTGCGCAATCCACCCTCCACAAGCCACTCCTTGAAAGTGCCGGTAAGTGAGACAATCCTGTCTGCGCGCTGAAGCGACAGTCGATCCAGCCACGGAAGAAATCGTCTCCATAATGCGTTGGGCCACTTCGATGCCTTGCTCGGATGCGACGCTTCCAGGTCATGCACTTCGTAGATAAGGCAGGCTCCATGCACCCGACGTAACAGAGCAAGCCAGGCCGCGCATACCGTGTCCCTGACGTAAATTACTTTGTAGCCCCGACCCGTCAGCCTCCAGATCAGTAACAGTACAACGAGCATAAGGCTGTAGAGGGTGCGTTCCACGTATGACCAGCCGGACCACGGTATAAATCTGGACAGCTTGTTGACGGCAGGACGCGGCAGGTGCAGCGCATTCAGAGTTGAGAACGCGCTTCTTTCACGAAGCCAGCGTGGTACGACCAAACGCATTTCAGGTATCAGCTTGCTTAGCTCACGCACCGTGTGATATGTCTGGATCGCATTGGCGGCGCCGAGGTCCAGTTTCATCGGGTATGCTACGTAGAGGAGGGGACGAGACACCTGTATACCTCCTCCAACCTGTCCGTTACCGCACTCCAACTGAATTCGTTGATTACGCGCGCTCGCCCTGCCCGCCCGAACTCTTTGGCTCGCTGCGGGTCGGCCAGAAGGGTATTTATCTTCGCCGCCAGATCAGCCGGGTCCTGGGGCCGCACCAACAAGCCTGTGATCCCATCCTGCACCACTTCGCGGAATCCACCGAAGTTGGTCGCTACCACCGCTGCCTCACAAGCCATCGCTTCGCAGAGCGCCATGCCGAAGGTCTCGTTGACAAACGATGTTGCCACCAGCATTGCGGCTGACCTGTAAAGTGACACCAGATCGTCTTGTTCCAGCTTGCCAAGGAATCGTACGCGATCTTCTACGCCAAGCTCGCTTACCAAACGCTCCAAATCACTGCGATATGTCCCTTCTCCGGCTATCCACAGGCGGGTCGATGCTGGCTCAAGCAGAGGAAGTGCCTTGATCAGGTACTCAACGCCCTTCCAGCGAATCAGCCTACCTGCATATAGGATTGCAGGTTCGAGGCTTGTAGATCGCTCCAAACCTAGCCTTGCCAGTACCGCGTCGTCAGTTCCGGGATGAAGTGGTTCTGGCCTGAAGCGCTCGAGATCAACCCCGTTATAGATCACCACGGGGTTGATCTTATACCGTCGCTCGACTTGCGTTGCATTATACTTGCTCGCGGCGACCGCGCCATCGGATAGAGGGACGAAAGCCTTGTCACCAAACCAGAAGTCCTTACCATGACAGCCGAACAACAGTTTGGCCCTACCTAACTTTGTAAAGAGACCAACCGGCAAATCGTAGGGCTTCTGGATGTGAACTATATCGTAGCGCCCGGACAACAAGCGTGGGACAGCAAATGGGAGCATACTCAGCCGTTCGAGCAGCTTGGTAAGGGTATATTGCCTGGAAACTAAAGGAAGTTTCCGCCAGATATCACGGTCTAAATAGGGAAGCCGGAACACCCTGACGCCGGGTGTGCTTCTCACAAGGTCGCGCGGCCCACGTCCACCTATGATGTCAACCCTGTGACCGCGCCCGGCTAATTGAGCAGCGACCTCCCAGACGAACATCTCGACACCGCCCCAACGCGTGGTGGTAGTGAGGTTGTAAAGAGCTATCTTCACCTGGGTTTGACCATAGTAATCTGAAACGTGCCCTGCCATCCATACCTGTACAAGCTGTAGAGGAGCCTCAGAAGTGGCGTTCGGGCGAGCCTGGAAAGCAACGTCCGGCGCAATCCCGTTAGTAATCTGATTTCGCCGCCTTGTATCCGCTCAAATACCTGATCCCGCACACGAAACCCTGTAGTATCAGCAAGACGCTGGAACTGTCCCCAGGTATAGGTATTTAACTCGGATAGAGCTTGCCGATCATGCAGAGGTCCACCGGATTTCGACCTACCCGCACGTTCCACTATACGCTCCGCTAGAGCACGCGGCAGCCAATTGATCAATGGGAGATGGTAATGCGGGTCGCGGAAGGCGTGACGATTTGGAACTGTCGTCAATACTGTACCGCCCGGCCGCACCACTCGGTACATCTCACGCAGGACAGAAGGCGCATCGGCTACGTGCTCAAGAACATCCAGGCAGATTACCAGATCAAACACGGCTGAGGCGTAAGGCAATTGCTCACCGGCGGCAACTACTATCGGCAAACGCAGTCCATATCGCTGAGCCCGCAAGCGTGCAATCAGGCAATACGCGTGATTGTAATCCATAGCCTCCAGCCGCAGACCCTCTGTGCCTAATTCGCGCAAGAGCGCTACAGATAGCCCACCCATCCCTGCACCGAGATCAAGCACATGCTTCTCGCCCACACTGGGGCCAAGAGCCGCCTTGACATCCTTCAAGCTGGTGGCCTGGTGCTCTTCCTGCCAGATGCGCCTGTCGCGCCACTGGGCAAAGTCCTTGCGCCAGGCCATATGCGCCAGCCACGGGTCTATAGCCGCTTCGATGCGGGCTTCAAGCGCCTGATCCGACGCGGAATCTGCAAGTAGGCTTATGGGAGAGTCATCTCCAGACTGCATGTGGGTGTTGGCTGGTGGCGACCCAGCGCCGGTGCGTTTTGAGGGTGCGTCCACTTATGCTTCGGGGCGGGCCAGGACATCGTCCTGAGAGTTCGCACGCAACCACTGATATGTAAAGATGCCATCATGATGGCCGTCGGCCCAGAATGGCATCACGGCATACCGTCCGACAGGCTGAACGTTCACAAGCTGGGTCTCTTCCAGGGCCAGCGTCTTCACGTGGTCGAGCCTGCCCGGCGCGCCCATCTCGCCTCTGCACATGGCGCAGGGGCACTGCCAGCGGAGCCACTCGATTGGGTACTGAGTTGTGACACCATCGCTCCACTCAATAAAAAGCCGGTTTGTTGCCTCTTCCATCACCACTGAATGAGGCTCAACCGGGCCGATGTCCGCCGCGTTGTCGTTCATAGGTGCATTATATCATAGGAAGAAGCGTGAAACGTGAATTAGCTTACGTCATGTTTCACGTTTCGCTCTCTACCTCCGCTGAAAGAGGAGGAAGCCTTAACGGTCGG